>NZ_PZZL01000001.1:600000-789221 GCF_003046185.1 Phreatobacter oligotrophus | reverse complement strand
TCACTCTTCGGATAAGAACCAGTCATGCGCACGACATTACTCCTAACCCTTATCTTAAGGGTGGGTCGTGTCCGGGCAATTAGGGGGCTGATTCAAGATCATCGCCCGCACCGTGGAGCTGCCGGGCGGCGTGGACGGTCTCGTCGACACCAGCGACCTCTATGAAGCCGGGATGACCTCCTTCGGCTCCGTCCAGCTCATGCTGGCGCTGGAGGAAGCCTTCGACATCGAGTTCCCCGAGCGGATGCTCAACCGCCGCCTCTTCTCCTCCATCGCCTCGATCACTGCCGCTCTCGAAGAGCTGCAGGCCGAGAAGGTCGGAGCCTGAGCCATGCTGGACCGGTCGGAACCCGATGCCACCCCGCGCACCGCGGACCTCATCGTCCGCGCCAAGCGCGTCGCGACGGTCGCCGCCGCCCATGCGGATGCGGTGGACCGCGATGCCCGCTTCCCCCGCGAAGCGGTCGACGCCATGCGCGAGGAGCGCCTCCTCGGCATCATGATTCCGGCCCATCTTGGCGGCGAAGGCGCAGACTTCGCCGACATCGCCCAGATCTGCACGACGCTGGGCGCGGCCTGCTCGGCCTCCGGCATGGTCTTCGCCATGCACCAGATCAAGGCGTCGAGCCTCGTGCACCACGGCCTCGACAGCGACTGGCACCGCGCCTTCATGCAGAAGGTGGCGGAGAAGCAGCTCCTGCTCGGCTCGGCGACGACCGAGGCGGGCATCGGTGGCGACCTGCGCAATTCCATCTGCTCCATCGTGCCCGATGGCGACCAGGTGCGGATCGAGAAGGACGCCACCGTCATCTCCTACGGCCTCGATGCCGATGCGATCCTGGCAACCGCCCGCCGCGCGCCGGATGCCGCCTCGTCCGACCAGGTGATGGTCGTCATCGAGAAGCACCAGGCGAGCCTCGAACAGACCTCGACCTGGGACACGCTCGGCATGCGCGGCACCACCTCGCACGGCTTCAAGCTGGCCGCGACCGTGCCCGCCGAGCAGGTCTTCCCCAAGCCTTTCGCCGAGATCGCCGCGCAGTCCATGCTGGCGAGCTCGCACCTCTTCTGGGCCGCCCTCTGGTTCGGCATTGCCGGCTCGGCGCTGTCGAAGGCGCAGGCCAGCGTCCGCCAGGCCGCCCGCCGCATGCCCAATGCCGTGCCGCCGGGCGCCGCGCGCCTTGCCGCCGCGGCTGCCGAGCTCGCCGGGCTGAAGACGCTCGTCCGCGACGGCATCGCCCGTTTCGAGGCAGCCCGCCACGACGATGCGGCCATCAACTCGATGGCCTTCGCTGTGGCGATGAACGCGGTGAAGGTCGAGGCCTCGCGCCGCGCCGTCTCGCTGGTCCAGGAGGCGCTGACCATCGTCGGCATCCAGGGCTACAAGAACGCCAATCCCTTCTCCATCGGCCGCCAGCTGCGCGACATCCTGTCGGCGCCGCTGATGATCGCCAATGACCGCATCCTTTCCAACACCGCGACGATGCTCCTCATGTCGCGCCTCGACACCGACCTGGAGGACTGACGCGATGCTCGACAAGACCGAGACCAAGACGTTCCTCGACGACCTGTTCGACCAGGGCCTGCTGATCGAGACCGGCGTGGACGGCCTCTATGGCCGTTCCGGCCTGTTCGAGGCCATCGGCGACGGCTTCCAGGCCCTCGTCAGCCGCTACGGCGCCGCCGACGAGGCGGAAGTCGTGCGCTTCCCGCCGGCCATGGCCCGCTCGATCTTCGAGAAGTCGGGCTACATGAAGAGCTTCCCGCAGCTCGCCGGCACGGTGCATTGCTTCTGCGGCAATCCGGCCGACCATGTCAGCCTCCTGCAGACGATCGAGCAGGGCGGCGACTGGACCGCCGGCCAGAAGGCGAGCGAGATCGTGCTGACGCCCGCCGCCTGCTACCCGCTCTATCCGACGGCGGCCAAGCGCGGGACCCTGCCCGCCGAGGGCCGGCTCTTCGATCTTCTCTCCTACTGCTTCCGCCACGAGCCCTCGCAGGACCCGGCGCGCCAGCAGTTCTTCCGCATGCGCGAATATGTGCGCATGGGCACCCCCGACCAGGTGACCGAGTTCCGCGCCTCCTGGCTCGAGCGCGGCCAGGCGCTGATCGGCGAGCTCGGCCTGCCGTTCACCGTCGACGTCGCCAACGATCCGTTCTTCGGCCGCACCGGCAAGATGCTGGCGATCAACCAGCGCGACCAGCGCCTGAAGTTCGAGCTGCTCATCGCCATCGAGAGCGAGGAAAAGCCGACGGCCTGCCTGTCGTTCAACTATCACCAGGACCATTTCGGCAAGACCTTCGGCCTCACCTCGGCCGATGGCGAAGTGGCCCACACCGCCTGTGTCGGCTTCGGCCATGAGCGGGTGATCCTCGCCCTGCTCAAGCACTACGGCACCAACGTGAAGCGCTGGCCCGCCTCGCTGCGCCAGACCCTGGGGCTGTAACCGATGAAGGCCGTCCTCGCCGACCTGACCGCCGCCAGCCACGTGCGCCATGCCCTGCATGACGCCTCCGTGGCCTGGCCGGAGACGAACTGCCACACCGACCTCCTGATCGAGGTCCTCCACGCCCTCGGCCGCGAGCCGGAGGCGGGGCTCGGCATGACGCTGGCTCAGGACTTCGAGGGCGACCAGTTCACCTTCTTCAAGATCCCGAACGGTGATCTCGACAGCCTGTTCGGTCTCGACCTGCAGGAGCTGTCGATCTACCGGCCGCTCGTCGACCATATCGAGGAGCAGGTCGCCCGCGGCCGGCTCGTCATGGTCGAGGTCGACGCGCATTTCCTGCCCGACACGCGCGGCGTCACCTACCGCACCGACCATTCCAAGACGACGATCGCCGTCAACCGTTTCGACCGGGCGACGGCGAGCCTCGGCTATTTCCACAATGCCGGCTATTTCGAGATGGCCGGCGAGGATGTCGAGCAGGCCCTCGGCTTCGGCTCCGTGCCAACCCCGGTCCTGCCGCCCTATACCGAGTTCGTGAAGATCGCAGGCCCGGGCCTCTCCGGCCGCGCCCTGAAGGACGCCGCCCTCGCCCGCCTTGCCGGGCATTGGGCACGCCGCCCGGCGCGCAACCCGGTCCGCGCCTATGCCGATGCCTTGCCGGCTCACCTCGACTGGCTGGCGACGCAGCCCCCCTGCTCGTTCCACCCCTATGCCTTCAATTCGGCCCGCCAGTTCGGCGCCAATATCGCGCTGCTCGGCGCCCATCTCGCCTGGCTCGCACGGCAGGGCGTGACCGGCCTCGATGCTGCGATCGCACGCTGCGGGACCATGGCCAACGGGATGAAGACCTTCCAGTTCCTGCTGGCCCGCGCCCTCGCCCGCAAGAAGTTCGATGCCCTCGCCCCGGCGCTGGCCGAGATCGCCGACCAGTACGATGCGCTGATGGACGACCTCGCGGCTGCCTTCCGCTTCCCCGCTGCCGAGACGCGGCCGCTGGTGCGCGCCGCCTCCTGAGGACCCCATGGAGCCGGTTCGCCACGACACGCACGCGCCCGCCGTGCCGCTCGACGCGGACTGGCTGATGGCTGTCGTGGCGGCGGGCTCGGCGACCACTCCGGAGGAGCTCGACGCGGCGGCTGACTGGATCACCGCCACGGTCCCGGGCACGGCCGAACAGGCCCTGATCGCCGCCGGGCGCCTTTCGCCTGGCACCCCTTCCGGACTGCATGACCGTGATGTCTGGTATCGCCGCGAGATCGTCCTCGACACGCCCGGCACGATCCGGTTCGAGGGTTTGACTGCCCCCGCCGAGATCTTCCTCGACGGCGCACAGTCTGCGTCGGTCGCATCGATGTATGTGCCGACCGCCCTCTCCTGCCCGGCGGGTCGCCATGCCCTCGCCATCCGGCTCCCGGCGCTGAACCCGGTCCTCGCGGCCGCCAAGGGGCCGCGGCCCCGCTGGCGCCCGATGATGATCCAGCCGGGCACGCTGCGGCTCATCCGCGCCACGACTCTCGGCCACATGCCGGGATGGTCACCGGAGGTCGCGGTGGTTGGCCCCTGGCAGGGCATGCACCTGCTCCCCGACACCGCTGCCCCGCGCCTTGTCTCGCTGCGCCTCAACGCGGGTCTCGAGGGACCAGACGGCGTGCTCGATATCGCCGTGTCCTTCGACCAGCCGGTGGAGGATGCGGTGGAGGTGCTGTGCGCCGGCCACTCCCAGACGCTGCATCCCGGCACCGGCAACGCCCATGCCGGGCGCCTCGTCGTCCCCGATGTCGCGCCGTGGTGGCCGAATGGCCTTGGCGACGCGGCGACCCATGGCGTGCAGCTGCGCATCGGCGATCGGCTCATGGAGGCCGGCCGCGTCGGCTTCCGGACGCTTGCCGTTGATCGCGGTCCCGATGGCCAGGGCTTCGGCCTCGTCGTCAATGGCGTGCCGGTGTTCTGCCGCGGCGCCTCGTGGACGCCGCCGGATCCGGCGGCGCCGGGCGTCGCCGATCCGCGCCCCCTGCTGGAACTCGCGCGCGATGCCGGCATGACCATGATCCGCCTCTCCGGCACCATGGGAGCGGAGAGCATGACCTTCCATGCCGCCTGCGACGAGCTGGGCCTGCTCGTCTGGCACGACCTGCCCTTCGCCAATTTCGACTATCCGACCGAGGACCCGGCGTTTCGCGCCCTCGTCACGGCGGAGGTGCAGCACCTGCTCGGCCGCCTCGCCGGCTCGCCGTCCCTGGCTGTGGTGTGCGGCGGCAGCGAGATGGCGCAGCAGGCGACCATGCTCGGCCTGAAGCCTGATCAGGCCGCCATGCCCTTCTTCGAGGAGCACCTGCCGCAGCTCGTCGCAGAACTCGCGCCGCAGGCGGCCTATGTGCCGCATACGCCGTGGGGCGGCTCCCTGCCCTTCGTCACCGACGCCGGCGTGACCCACTATTTCGGGGTCGGCGCCTATCGCCGTCCCATGGAGGACGCCCGCCGCGCCGATGTGCGCTTCGCCTCGGAATGCCTCGCCTTCGCAGCCGTTCCCTCCGCCGCTTCGCTCGCCCTCCAGGACATGAATCCCGCCGATGAGACCCGCTGGTCGTCCGGCGTGCCGCGCGATGCCGGCGCCGACTGGGATTTCGAGGATGTCCGCGACCATTATGTCGGCGCGCTCTTCGGCCTCGATCCGGCAGCGCTGCGCGCTTCCGACCCCGACCGCTGGCTGGCGCTCGGCCGCGCCGCCCCCGCCATCCTCATGGAAGCCGTCTTCGGGGAGTGGCGCCGGGCCGGCTCGCGCTGCCGCGGCGGCCTCGTCTGGCTCCTCGCCGACATGAAGCCCGGCGCAGGCTGGGGCCTGGTCGACCGCCTCGGCGAACCCAAATCGACCTGGCATGCCCTGCGGCGCGCCTTCCGGCCGCTGCATCTCGGTCTCACCGACGAGGGGCTGAACGGCCTCGGCATCCACCTCGTCAACGAGACGCGGAAGTCCCGCGCCGTGCGGCTGACCCTCGCATCCTATGGCGAGGGTCCGCACCCCCTCGCCCGCGCCGAACGCGGCCTAACGCTTGCCGCCGGCAAGGCCTTCAGCCTGTCGAGCCACGAGCTGCTGGGCCGCTTCTTCGACATCGCCGACGCCTATCGTTTCGGGCCGCGCGCCCATCAGGCGACGCTGGCCAGGCTGCACGACCCCGAGACGGGGGCACTACTGGCCGAGGCGAGCCATGTCCTGCCGGGATGCGCCGTCGCGCCGGGCGATATCGGCCTCTCGGCGCAGCGCGTCGATGGCGAGGCCGGGCCCGCGCTCGCCATCGCCACGGACCGCTTCGCCCATGCCATCACCGTCGAGGATGCGGGTTTCCGCGCCAGCGACGAGGGTTTCTGCCTCGCGCCCGGCGAGACGCGCGTCGTGCCGCTGGTCCGGCGCCGTGGCACGCCCCTCTCGACGCAGGGCCGCGTGACGGCCCTCAACAGCCACCCCGTCGCCTACGAGCACGCCGCATGATCCCGGTCACGTTCCACGGCCTGCTCGGCAAGCTCCACCGGCCCGACGCCTCCCGCGCCTCGGGCCTCGGTGTCGTCCTGGTGGCGCCGCATGGCGTCGAAGCCCTGGCAGCCACCAAGAGCCTGCGCATCCTCGCCGAAAGCCTCGCCGAGCGGGGCCATGCAGTGCTGCGCTTCGACCTGCCCGGCACGGCGGATTCGCTCGGCTCCGACTCGGATCCGGCACGCCTTGATGCGTGGGTCGGGGCGGCCCGTGCCGCCGCCTCGTTCCTCGTCGCCAAGGGCGGCGCCTCGGGCATCGTCATGGGGGGCCTGCGCTTCGGCGCCGCCATCGCCACCCTGGCTGCGACCGGCTGCGAGAGTTTCGCCGGCCTGATGCTCCTGGACCCGGTGGTGAAGGGGCGCATCTATGCGCGCGAACTCGCCCTCACCGCCCGCGCCCTTGCCGAGGGCGCGCGCCTCGACCCCGACGCCACGGCGACCGAGGACGGGCTGCTGATCGCCGGCCTGACGACGACCAACGAGACGCTGGGGGCGATCCGCACCGTCGATCTCGGCCGGCAGGCGCCGCCCGAGGTCCCGACGCTGGTCCTCCATCGACACGGCGCCGCCGATGCCATGTCGCTGGCGTCAAGCTGGCCGGCGCGGCCCGATCTCGCGATCGAGTCTATCGGCGGCTTCGAGGCGATCTCGCTGAGCCCGACCATGGCCACCACGCCCCACGAGGTCATCGCACGGGCGGGCGACTGGCTGGACGCCTTGCCGAAACGGACGCCGCGCCCGGCAGAGCCGCTCGAGCCGGCGCGGCTCTCTGCTCCCGGCTTCACCGAAGAGGCCGTCGTCTTCGGCGAGGCCGACCGGCTGTTCGGCGTGCTCTGCGAACCGAGCGTCCCGGCCGAGGGCAAGCCAGCCCTCCTGATCGTCAATGCCGGCCGCAACTCGCATGTGGGCTGGGCCCGCTCCAGCGTGCTCCTCGCGCGAGAACTCGCGGCGCAGGGCGTCGCCTCGCTGCGCATGGACCTTGCCGGTATCGGCGACGGCCGCGACAGGCCCGGCGCCCCGGACACGGTCGATGCCGTGCTCTACCATCCGGCCAATGCGAGCCAGGTGACCGCCGGCGTCGACCTGATCGCCGCCCGCGGCTATCGCGAGCTCACCATGCTGGGCGCCTGTTCGGGCGCCTATCTGGCCCTCCACCATGCCGCGGCCGATCCGCGGATCAGGGGCCTGATCCTCGTCAACATCCAGCGCTTCGTCTGGCGTCCTGGCGAGACGGTGGAAGAGGCCATCGCCTCGGCCTATCCGCTCGCAGCCAGCTATGCCGGCAAGGTGTTCGAGGCGCGCGCCTGGAAGCGCATCCTCACCGGCGAGCGCAAGGTTCTGCCGCTTGTCCGCGCATTCAGCCGCCGGCTCGGCCAGCGGGTTGCCGCCATCCGCCCGTCGGAGCAGACGCGGCAAGCGCGCCTCATCATGCGGACGCTGTCACAACGGCGTGTCGCCATGGACCTAATCTTCTCCGAGAACGATGCCGGCCTCGGCGATCTCGCCCTGCATTTCGGCAGCGGTGGACGCTGGCTGCTGCGCGAGGGCATCCCGCCGATCACGGTGGTGCCGGCGGCAGACCACGACATGACCCCGCCCGAGGCGCGCCGCACCGTGGTGGAGCGGGTCAGCGCCCTCGTCGGGCGGCGCGGAGCGGCCCGCGGGAGCGACGCGGCATGAGGCCTGCAAGGACCAGTGTGACCCTGCGACAGCGTCCCCGACCGGGACAGAGCTGCCGCAGAATGGCACGAGGCACCTCGCCATGACGTTGAAGGAACTGGATCTCGCGGCTGGCGCCATCACCCGGCGCAATCGGGGCGGCTATGCCTGGACACGGTTCGCGCTGAAACTCGCCACCGGCGCCATCGACTGGATGGTCATTGCCGGCACCTCTTTCCTCATCTCCATCCTCTATGCCCGCGCCTCCAGCGGCGAATGGTGGACCTCGCAGTCGCAGGTGGCCCTGGCGGCCGTCCTCGCCAGCACCTTCGTGCTGCTGAACGCCGTCCGCGGCCAGTACCAGATCGGCCATTATGTCGGCGTGCGCCGCGATTTCGGCACGACGCTGACGCTGTGGAGCGCGACCTTCGTCATCCTCATCGCCTTCGCCTTCGCCACCAAGACGACCGAGAACTTCTCGCGCGTCGCGGTGACGCTGAGCTTCGTTGTCGGCCTGCCCGCCATCTTCATCGCCCGTGGCGCGGCCCGGCGGATGATGACGCTGGGCTCGAAGATCGGCATCATCCCGGCGCGCCGGGTCATGCTGGTCGGCCGCGAGGAGGACGTCACCGCCTTCGCGATGCGCTACCAGCCCTGGAATGCCGGCATGCACATTGCCGGCACGGGCCTGCTCGCCCCCGCCGGCGGCCCGGTGAGCCGCGACGACATCGCCCGCATCGCTACCCAGGCGCGCGACATGCAGCTCGACGACGTGTTGATCATCGTGCCCTGGTCGGAGACCGAGACGATCGACCGCCTCGTCGACGGCTTCATGCGCATCCCGGTGACCATCCATCTCGGCCCCGAGCGCATCTTCGACCGCTTCCAGGACATCCACATCGCCAAGGCCGGCGGCATTGCCAGCCTGCAGCTCGGCCGGCCGCCGCTGACCGCGGGCGAGGTCATGCTGAAGCGTGCCCTCGACCTCGCGCTCGGCTCCTTCGCGCTGTTCATGTTCACGCCGGTCCTGCTCGTCATCGCCATCGCCATCAAGCTGGACAGCTCCGGCCCGGTGCTGTTCCGCCAGCGGCGCCTCGGCTTCAACCAGCGCGAATTCCAGATCGTGAAGTTCCGCACCATGACCGTCATGGACGACGGCGACGTGGTGCGGCAGGCGACCCGCAACGACCAGCGCGTGACCCGCGTCGGCCGCGTGTTGCGCCGCTGGAACCTCGACGAGCTGCCGCAGCTCCTCAACGTGCTGGCCGGTCAGATGTCGCTGGTGGGCCCCCGCCCCCACGCCATCGCCCATGACCGCGAGTTCGACGACCGCATCGCGCTCTATGCCCGCCGTCACAACGTCAAGCCGGGCATCACCGGCTGGGCTCAGGTCCACGGCCTGCGCGGCGAGACCGACACCGACGCCAAGATGAAGGCCCGCGTCGAGCACGACCTGTTCTACATCGACAACTGGTCGATCCTGCTCGACATCGAGATCCTGTTCCGCACGGTGTTCTCGCGGAAGGCCTACGACAACGCCTTCTGACCACGCGCACTGGCGCAGCACATCCAAAAGGCCGCGGAGCGATCCGCGGCCTTCTTGGTTTTCAGGATCTGGAGCCTCGCCTCAGGCCGCCATCACGGCGTCGACCGCGGCTAGCGCATCGCGCCAGGCGCCGTCGACATCGAGGCAACCCGGCAGGCGCGGCGCCACGGCGGCGGCCTCGACGGCCTCGGCCACCTGATCGAGGCCGGCATGGGTGGGCACGAGCCGCAGCCGCCCTTCCTCGAGCAGGCGGCGATAGGTCGGGTGATGGTCGAAGGCGCCGGCCGTTTCGGGCGCGTTGACGACCACCGGCCGGCCCGACATGGCGCAGGCGAGGACGCTGCCGCGCCGGCTGGTGAGGCCTTCGGCAAAGAGATAGGCGAAGACATCCACCTCGGCGAAGGCCGCGAAGAGATCCGCGTCATCGGCGATGTAGCCGCTGACATGGATGCGATCCTCGACGCCGAGCGCTTTCGCGCGGGCGCGGAAGTCGCCCTCCACGTCGTCCTGCCCCTTGACGAAGGAGCCGAGGAAGACGGCGAAGGGATTGGCGCCGCGCTGGACCAGGGCCGCCACCAGGTCGAGGATCTGGGACGACTGCTTGCGCGGATAGATCGAGCCGAAATGGCCAAGCACGAGCCGGCCGCGATGGCGCTCGGAGGCTATGAGCCGGCTCAGCGCCGTCTCGGTTAGGCGCTCCGGCAGGATGACGTTCGGCGGAATGGGAACGATCCCCCGGCGCCGCGGGGCGAGGCGCGATTGCGGGCTCGCGGCGAACTGCGCGGCCACTTCGGGCGAGGAGAAGAGAATGGCCGAGGCCAGCGGCAGGAGCGGCGCATAGCTCGCCCGCCGCTTCCAGTCGAGGTCGGCCCATTCATGCAGGACAATGAGAACCGGGCGGCCGGCGGCGCGGGCGCTCGCGGCGGCGGTGATCGGCTCGACGAGGCGCTTTTTCCAGGCAACCACGGGCAGGTTCAGAACGAGGACGCCTCGCTCCGCCGGCAGGCGCGACCCCAGCGGCCGGGTCGCGGCGCGGTCGCCGGCGGTTGCGGCGAGGCGGCGGGCAAAGGCCTCGACGCCGCAGGGCGCGGCTGAGTCCGAGACGAGGACGTCAAGCCGGGCCGGCGCGTCAGGGCGCAACATGCGGCCGCCTCGCCAGATAATGCAGGCCGAAGACCGCAAAGAGGAAGGTGATCCAGGTCGGATGGAAGCGCAGGTACATGAAGCTCTCCATCACCGACAGATAGACGCCGAAGAGCCAGATTTGCAGGAGCATCAGCAGCAGCGCCGGGTCGGCGCCGCCGCGGCGGGCCACGAGATAGTTGCGCAGCGGCATGATGACGAAGACGACAAGCGTCAGGGCAAGCCCCGGAAGGCCCATGTTGAGCGCCGCATCGATATAGCCGTTATGGGCATGGGCGGCATGGCCGGCCCACTGGGTCGTGTCTTCCTGGCCGAAACGGGTGCTCTCCAGCGCCCAGTAGGCCTGGTAGCCCCAGCCGGTCAGTGGCCTTTCGGCAATCTTCTCGAGCGCCAGCTCCCAGATATCGGCGCGCCCGGTGAAGGTGGCATCGAAGGGCAGCTTCTGGACCACGCTGGCGATGGCGTCGCTGACCACGGAGCCCGGGCCGAGGACCGACAGCACGACGAGCGGAGCGAAGGCGATGGCGCCGATCACGAGGCCGCTGCGGATGCGCTGCACCAGGATGGCGATCAGCATGGCGCCGACGAAGAGCATGGTGGAGCTCTTGGCGCCCGACATGGCAACGATCAGCACGGAGGCGGCCAGCACCGGCCCGGCCGCCAGCCCATGGCCGGCGCGGATGGCGAAGATCATCATGAAGATGATCATCGCGAAGATGGCGCCGGTGGTGTTCTTGTGGGCGAAGACGCCGCGCCAGTCGCCCGCGAGCTGCGGCTCGCCGACATCGGTCGCCTGGTGGATCGAGAGTTCCGGCATCAGCGCCACGCCGACCAGCGAGAGCACCGTCACCACGGCGGCGGCGACCACCAGCAGCAGCGCCATCTGCTTGCGGCCCCGCGGCATCAGGAACAGCGTCGCGCAGAGCAACGCCAGCAGGAAGAAGAGGACCAGCCGCTTCATCGACAGGTTCGGATCCGCCGAAGTGACGACGGTCACGCAGAGCCAGGCGCCGAGCAGGATCCACAGCGGATGGAGGAGGCTCGCCAGCAGCCGCGGCTGGGTCAACAGGACGATGGCCGTGCCGGCTGCCGCGAGCAGGCCATAGGCGAGGTAGGTCGCGCCGTCGCGGCCCGTGGCGAGCTCGAGGACGTCGGTGTTCGTCAAGTCGGCGAAAGGCTCGAGCGTGATCCAGGCGAGGAGCAGCGTGCCGGCAAAGACCGCGAGGCGGCCCCAGCGCATCAACTCGGCGAGTTCGTCCGCTGGCAGGCGAATGAGGCGCGTGTCGGTGAAGACGCTCACGTGGTGGCTCCGGCCTTGTAGGGCTGTTGCTCGACACCGAACCAGGCTCCGATCCGCCCGGCCGAGACGGCGAGCGGATGGGCCGCGACCACCGGGTTGCCGGTGCGCAGCAGCGTCACCGTGGCCCGGACAAAGGCCAGCGGCACGATGGCAAGGTCCTTGGCGACGATCTTCCAGCGGCCTGCCTCGCCGGAGCGCTTGAGGTCCACTGCGCGGTTGATCGAACCAATGCGCAGGCCCCGCTTCATGACCCATGCGATGCGGGCGCGCTCGGCCGGAACGGTCTCGGTGATCAGCGCCTCCTCCACCCACCAGGAGCGGAAGCCGGCCAGGCGACAGCGGGTGAAGAAGTCCATGTCGCCGCCGCCCAGGAAGTTGAAGCGGGGATCAAGCGGCCTTGCGCCGAGGCGTTCGAAAACGCGCCGGTGCATCAGGCAATTGCCGGTGCCGTAGATCATCGGCACCGCGCCGGTGCGATGGTGGCTCGGCCAGAAGACGGGATGACGGCGCAGGACCGAAGGCGCGTCGGCCTGGAACCGCGGAACGACCGGACCACCGACGACATCGGCATCCTCGCGCTCGGCGGCAGCGACCATCAGCTCCAGCCAATCGGGGCTCGCGACCTCGTCGTCGTCGATCATCAGGACATGTGTCGCTGCGGGGAAGCTGGCGAGAGCATGGGCGAAGCCGGCATTGATCGCGTGGACATTACCCTGTGAGGTTTCAACGATCGCTTCGCCCCTGAGGGCGCCGCCGGCGAGCCAGCGGGCGGCGACGGCAAGGCCTTCGCGGCCAGAAGCTTCGTTCTCCACCACGACGACCGCGAAGGCGCGGCTCGTCCGCTGGGCGGCCAGCGAGGCCAGCGTCTCGTCGAGCATGGCCGGGCGCCGGAAGGTCGGCACCACGACGACCGCGCGGACGGCCGCGGCTTCGAGGAGCGGGCTGCGCACGGTGCCCAAGGGTCGCGTGGCGGATGTCTCGTCGGGGGACATGGTGAGGGTCACCGTTCCATCCTGGTTCAGAACCGGCGCGCGAGGCACGGGTTCGGGGCCGTTTGAGCCTGTCAGAGCAAGGTCCTTGCCGTCCGACGATCCCCGCGACCGCGAGGCTGGCGCATCCATTGCTGATGTTATCGCGGTGGGCCGGTAACGTACCGTAAACTGTGCGAAAACAGGTCAACGCGTTCGACGCCCGCGGGCGAGGGATTGAATTGTGACGCAAACTGAAACGACGACGCCGGTCCGAACAGCCACGCAGACAGCGCCCATCGGCCCCGACGACGCCACCGCGGCCCGCGACGGCGGCCTTCTCGCGCGCGTCAGTCATGCGGTGGGCCGACGCATCGCCTTCCGCACCGGCGACGTCCGGCCGGCGAGACCCATCCTCTCCATCACCTTCGATGACTTCCCGCGCTCGGCCAGCGTCGAGGGGAGCCGCATCCTCGAGGCCCACGGGGTCCGTGGCACCTTCTATGTCGCCTCCGGCCTGTTCGACCGTCACAGCGACCTTTGGACCGTGGCGGGCGCCGATGCGGTCGTCGACCTCTCCTCGCGCGGGCACGAGATGGCGCTGCATGGCCACGCCCATCGCCCGGCCGCGGCGATGACGGCGGGCGCCTTCGCCGCCGATCTGGCCGCCAATCGGGCGGCCCTGCGCCGGCTCGTCCCGGGCCGTTCCAACGAATCCTACGCCTACCCCTATGGAATCTGCGGCCTGCCGCAAAAGCGCTGGCTGTCGCAAACGGTGAGGGCCAGCCGCTCGGTCATGGCCGGCATCAATTTGGGACGCACCGATCTCGATTTCCTGAAGTCGGTGGAGATCAGCGAGCGGTCGCTGGCCGCTGTCCCGATGGAGGCCTGGCTCGACCGCCTGGTGCGGGACGGCGGCTGGCTCGTGCTCTTCACCCACGACGTCTGCGACAACCCGACCCCCTACGGGACGACGGCGCGGATCCTCGAGGCGGCGGTCGCCGGCGCGCTCGACCGCGACATCGCCATCATGCCGGTGGCAGAGGCCCTCGACGCGTGTGGCATCGCTTGAAATTGGCACAGAACGGGATGGTCCCGTCCTTGCGCAGCAGGAGAACGACAGAGTTCACGTGTTCCGATCCGGGACGGGCGCCATTGCTCCCTCCCGGAGGATCCAGGAGACAACATCGCCATGTATGACGACGGTCGTCCGGATAAGCCCGCCCCCGCTCCCGCTGCTGCCGCCCCGCGGCCGACGGCCGCCCCTGCCGGCCTGATCGGCGAGGTGATGCGCTACTGGCTCGCCATCGTGGTGCTCGCCATCATCGGCGGCATCCTCGCCTATGGTGCCTCGCGCATCATGACGCCGCGCTTCGTCTCGACGGCGCAGATCTTCGTCGATCCCCGCGGTCTGCAGGTCTTCGACAACGAGCTGACCCCCCGCCAGCAGGATTCCAACACCGCCATCAATTTCGTCGAGAGCCAGGCGCGCATCGTCACCTCGCAGAGCGTGCTCTCGCGGGTGATCGACAGCGAGCGGCTGACCGAGGATCCCGAGTTCAACGGCCAGGGCGGCGCGTCCTGGGCCGTCGGCCTGCTCAAGTCCATCGGCATGGGCCGCACGGCTGAGGAAAGCCTCGAGCAGCGCGAGCGCCTGGCGCTCAATGCGCTCTATGACCGCGTCATCGTCCGCCGGCCCGAGCGCACCTTCGTCATCGAGGTGACGGTCCGCGCCGCCGATCCTGACAAGGCCGCGCGCCTCGCCAATGCGGTCGCCCACGCCTATATCGACAGCCAGACCGCGGCCCGGGCGGATGCGGCCCGTCGCGCAACGCAGTCGCTGACCAACCGTCTCGATGAACTGCGCAGCCGGGTCCGCAATGCCGAGGAGCGGGTGGAGGACTTCCGCCGCCGCAACGGCCTGTTCGGCACCCGCACGCAGCTCGTGTCGGAGCAGCAGCTAACCGAAGCCAATACCCAGCTCGCCCAGGCCCAGGCCCGCGTCTCCGAGGCCCAGGCCCGCCAGGAGCAGATCCAGGCCTCGCTGCGTGTCGCCAGCCAGGCCGGCGCGCTGCCCGAAGCCGTTCTCTCGCCGACGATCGCCGCCCTGCGTGGCCAGCAGGCCGAGGCGCGCCGCCGCCTCGCCGATGTCCAGACCGAGTTCGGTCCGCGCCATCCGGTCGTCCGCAACGCCCAGGCGCAGGTCTCCGATCTCGAGCGCGCCATCATGGAGGAACTGGGCCGTATCGCGCAGGCCGCGCGCGCCGATCTCGATCGCGCCCGCTCGGCCGAGGCCGCCCAGCGCCGCCTTGTCGATGACCTGTCGCGCCAGACCTCGGATGCCGGCCAGGCCTTCGTCCAGCTGCGCGAATTACAGCGCGAGGTCGACGTGAACCGGAACCTGCTCCAGGCCTTCCTCGCCCGCTCCCGCGAGACGAGCGAGCTGGAGCGCGTCGACACCAACAATGCCCGCATCATCACGGTCGCCCAGCCGCCGCGGGATCGCGTCTTCCCGCCGCGCGGCGTGGTCATGGCCCTGGCCGGCCTGGTGCTCGGCGGCGGTCTCGGCGTCGGCCTTGCCCTCCTCGCGGCCCTGCTGCGCGGCGGTTCGGGCCCGGCGCCCACCCGTCGCCGTGCGGCCGAGCCGGTGACGCGGGCCCCGCTGGCCAGGCTCGTCCAGTGAGGGTGGAGATGGCGATGACCGGTCCCACGACGATGGCTCCGCCGGCGATCGGGCTCGGCGAGGCCTTCGATGAGGCCTTCGCCGCCATCCCGACCGTCACGGTCGGCGGCCTGCCCATCGCCGTCCTCGATCGAGCGGCGACGGCCGACTGGATGATCCGCGCCGCGTGCGAGAGGCGGCGCGGCCGCAGGCCGCTCTACCTCACCTCGGCCAATGGCGAGGTGATCGCCCGCGCCTCGTCCGATGCGGAGCTCGCCGGCCTCATCGGCATGGCCGACCAGATCGTCGCCGACGGACAGCCGCTCGTGCTTGCCTCCCGCTATCGCTGCCACACGGCCCTGCCCGAGCGCGTCGCCACCACCGACCTGTTCCATGACGTCGCCCGCCGGGCGGAGGAGACGGGCACCACCTTCTACATGCTCGGCGCCACGGCCGATGAGGTCGAGAAGGCCGTCGCCAATGTCCGGGCCGCCTATCCGCGCCTGCGGCTGGTCGGCCATTGCCACGGCTTCCTGAAAGGCGAGGCCCTGGACGCCAAGATCGCGGAGATCGACGCCCTGGCGCCCGACATCCTCTGGCTCGCCATGGGCGTGCCGCATGAGCAGCGCTTCGTCGCCCGCTTCGGCGACCGCCTGTCCCAGGTCGGGATGATCAAGACCTCCGGCGGCCTGTTCAATTTCCTCTCCGGCACCAACCGCCGGGCGCCGGACTGGATGCAGCGGGCCTCGCTCGAATGGGCCTTCCGCATCTGGCTGGAGCCGCGCCGCCTGTTCTGGCGCTATGCCGTCACCAACCCGAAGGCCATCTGGCTGATGGCGACGCGGTCATCATGAGCGATGCGGCGTCTTTGACACCGGCGCGCCCGCTGTTCCAAGGTCCGGCGACCAGGGGGGACCGATCCGTGATCCGTCATGCCGCGCGCGTCGAGGTGCTGCGTCCGGTGGCGACCTCGCTGACGGCCTTCAGCGCCGCGCGGCGCGAACCGCCGCGCCCGGTCGAGGCGCGCGAGCCGGACTATCTCGACAAATTCGACGCCGAGACGCTGTTCTACGACGCATTCATGGGATCGCGCGGCCGTATCGTGCTGCTCGGCCCGCCCTTCCTGAACCTCAAGCCGGCGCTCGAACAGGCCCGCATCACCGCCCTGCCCTCCGGACTGGACTGCCCGTTCGAGATCCGCGAGCTGGACCGCCATGGCCAGGTCCATGTGACGGCTCCCGACGGCACGGACCGTCTTGTCCTCAACGCGTCCTTCGGCACGGTGGAGATTGCGATCCAGCCGAGCGAGGTGGACATCTTCGCCGGTCGCCGCGTGATGTTCACCCAGTCCCGCAACAACGACATCGCCTGGATCCTCGACTGGGTGCGTTTCTCCCGGGACGTCCATGGCGCCGACGCGGTGCTGATCTACGACAACGGCTCGACGCGCTACTCGCCGGACGACCTCGCGGCAGCCCTCCCCGGGCTCGACGGCATCGCCGCCGTGCGGGTGGTGGACTGGCCCTACAAGTTCGGCCCGCAGGGGTGGGACGCGACGCGCTGGTGGGATTCCGATTTCGGCCAGCATGGCGTCTGGGAGCACGGCCGTCGTCGCTTCCTCGAGGCGGCGGCGGGCGTCCAGTGCTCCGATGTCGACGAATTCATCCTGCCCATGGGCGGCCGCAGCCTCTTCGCGGCGGCCGAGGCCTCGCGCACCGGCGTGCTCCGCTACACCGGACGATGGGTCATCGGCCTCGACGGCGAGGAGCCGCCGCCGGCCCGTCCCGGGCGCCGGCACAAGGACTACACGGTGACGCGGCGCGAGCGCCCCGTCCGCAAGTTCGGTGTCCTGACCGTCGATGGCGATCGCTGCCCGCCGAAATGGACCCTGGTCCCGCACCGCATTCCCGATGGCCAACAGTGGAAGATCCATTCCATCGGCGGCCATCTCGCCTCGCGCCTGATGACGCGGGAGTTCAGCTACCGGCATTTCCGCGAGATCAGCGACAGCTGGAAATATGAGCGGATGGGCCGCGAGGCCTTCGATGCGGCCCGGCACGAGACCGATGCCGAGCTCGCCCGGCACGTGGCCGCCGTGCGCTGGGACGCCTGACGTCCTGTCGATCGACTGAAAACCCGTGTCGGCGCGCCGCCGTGGCGCCCAGGGTCAGCCCTGGGCCGCCGGGCGCCACCTCTGCATGAGCGCGGTGCGGATGCCGGCGATGTCGAGCGCGAAGGTGGCGAGCCCATAGGCCACGATGCCGACGATCACCGTCAACGCGAAGGTGAGGATCCCCCCGTCCGGCAGCGCCCGGTCGAGCAGTGCCGTCGGCGCCGCCATGACCGCCACGGCCGCGACCACCCGCACCACCGGCCGCCAGGCAAGCGGCAGCGGATGGGCCTTCTGCGACAGCATGTAGCCGGCGACGACGCCCGCTGCCTCGGCGATGACCAGTGACCAGGCGGCACCGATGAGCCCGAAGCGCGGCACCAGCAGCGCCATGGCGATGACATTGACCACCAGGATCGCCGTGCCATGGGCGACCATGAGCGAGGGCTTCTTGGCGAGGTGGAAGCTGACCTGGACGAATTGCTGCGAGATGGTCTGGAACAGCCAGGCGAAGACGAGGATCGGGATCAGCGTCGCCGCGGTGTCGCGGAAGTCGGGGCCGAGGATCAGGGCGGCGAAATGCGGGGCGACGATGGCGAGGCCGACGACGGCCGGCAAGACCACCGCGAGGAGGAGTTCGCCGCTGCGGGTGAGATGGGCATCAGCCGCCTCGACGCCGTCCTCGGCGAGCGAGCGGATGGCGAGGGGGACGATGGCGGAGGCAACGGACAGCGCCGGGAAGAGGATGATCTGGCGCACGAGATCGGCCGCGGCGCCATAGACGCCGGCGGCGGCATCGCCGAGCAGATAGGCGACCAGCAGCCGGTCGAGGGCGGAATGGAAGGCGAAGACGCCGCCCGACATGGCCATGGGGATGCCGAAGCCGAGCATGGTGCGGAAGGTCACGCGGTCGAAGGGCTTGCGCGGCCCCTGCCAGACCCAGGGGGAAAACAGGGCGGCGGCGATGAGATAGCCCCCCGCAACGCCGGCGACGAGGCCGAAGCCGCCCCAGCCGAGCTGGACGAGCCCATAGGAAATGCCGAGCGCCGAGAAGGCGCGGACGACGGTCGCCCGCATGTAGGAGGTGGAGTCGAGCCGGGCGCGGAGGATCTCCTGGCCGAGTTCGAACAGGCCGAGGGCCGCCGCGAGCAGGATCGCGGCCAGCGCCTTGTCGAGCGGCACGTGGGCTAGCCAGACGGTGGCGACAAGAGCCGCCGGCAGGGTCAGGACCGAGACGAGATAGGCGGCAAGCGCGGTGAGGCGGATGTCGGTCGCCTCCCCTTCCGATTCAAAGCGCAGGACCGACAGGCGCACCCAGGTGAAGAGCAGGGCCGAGATGATACCCGCGACCGAGAGGGCGACGACATAGATGCCGTATTCGGCCGGCGACAGCAGCCGGGTGAAGAGGATCACCGACAGGAAGCCCAGGATGGCGGAGGTGCCATGGGCGACCATGTAGGTGGAGGTCTGGCGGATCAGCATCAGCGGCGGTCCCGCAGGAAATGCTCGATCACCCGCAGCATGGGCTTCGGCCGATAGTCGCGGTCGAGGGGCAAGGGCCGGTTCTCCAGGCCATCGGCCCGTTTGAAATAGAGCGGAACCCAGGTGTAGCGGTCGGTGATGCCCCAGGTGAGGATGGAGTCGATCGGCGAGCCCGCGCGCACCGCGTCGAGGAAGTCATAGACGCGCGAGGCGGCGAGAATGTCGCGCACCTCCGGCGGGCCGGGCAGCTTCTCGTCGACGACATCGAGCTCCGTGACGAGGACCTGGAGACCCATGGTCTGGCATTCCGCAATGAAGGCCGACAGCCCTTCCTTGTCGATGGGGATCTCGGCGCGCAGGTGCCCCTGCAGCCCGACGGCATGGAGCGGCACGTTGCGCAGCTTGAGGTCGCGCAGCAGGCGCAGGAAGGCCTCGCGCTTGCGGCGGAAGCGGGGTCCGACGAATTCGATGTCGTATTCGTTGATGACGAGCTGGGCCTGCGGGTCGACCCGCGCGGCGGTGCGCAGGGCAAGCGCGATGTGGCTCTCGCCGAGGCGCTGCTGCCAGATCGACGGGCGGATGTCGGAGCGGCTCGCCGGCTCGTCGGGAATGGCCTCGTTGACCACGTCCCAGCTCTTGATGCGCCCGCGATAGCGGCCCATCACCTGCTCGATGTGGCCGACCATCTCGCGCTCGGCCTCGGCGGCCGAGGAGATGGACTTGGTCCAGTCGGGCATGGCGCCGTACCAGACGAGCGTATGGCCACGCAGCGTCATGCCATTGGCGGTGGCGAAGGCGAGCTGGCGGTCGGGGCGGTCGTAGACGAAGCGCTCTCGGCTCGGGCGCAGGTCGTACCATTTGAGACCGCCCTCGCCGACGATCTGGCTGCAATGGCGGATGATGGCGTCGCGGTAGTCCGCCTCTTTCTCCAGCGGATCGTCGCGCACCGCGGCACCGAGGGGCAGACGCGTCCGCGCTGCGGGCTGGGCTGCGGCCTCGCCGGCCATCAGCGTCCCGAAGGGGGACGACGCCGCCAAGGCAAAGCCGGTGGTGGCGCGCAACGCGGACAGGATCGTTTCGCGACGGGACAGCATGGGGTGCTCCTCAGCCCCTTCTACGCAAGACCCGTTCCCATCGCATGAAGGCCAGGGCGTGGCGGCGCGTCGCAAGGCGCCCACCCTTCGCCGGCAACAAGGCCATCGACGGCAGCGGCGGCCAGCATTACAACGGAATCATCGGGTTAGGGGCCGGTCACGGCCGGACAGGGCAAGAGGCACGACATGGTGAAGGCGATCCGCATCCACAAACCCGGAGGGCCGGATGCGATGGTCTATGAGGACGTCCAGCTGAAGCCGCCGGGACCGGGCGAGGCCTATGTGCGTCACACCGCGATCGGCGTGAACTTCATCGACGTCTATTTCCGCAGTGGCCTCTACAAGCTCCCGGCCCTTCCCCATGGCATCGGCATGGAGGCGGCTGGCATCGTCGAGGCCGTCGGGCCGGGCGTGACCGAAGTCGCCTTCGGCGATCGCGTCGCCTATGCGGGCGGGCCTCCCGGCTCCTATGCGGAGAAGCGGCTCATTCCGGCCGCCCAGCTCGTCAAGATCCCCAAGGCCATCGACGACAAGACGGCGGCGGCGATCATGCTGCAGGGCATGACGGCGCGCTATCTCCTGAAGGAGACCCATCCGGTCAAGAAGGGCGACACGATCCTCGTCCATGCGGCGGCCGGCGGCATGGGCCTGTGGCTCTGCCAGTGGGCCAAGGCGCTCGGCTGCACCGTCATCGGCACCACCTCCAGCGAGGAGAAGGCGGCGCTCGCCAAGAAGAACGGCTGCAAGTTCCCGATCATCTACACGCAGGAGGATTTCGTCGCGAAGGTGATGGAGATCACCGGCGGCAAGGGCGTGCAGGTGGTCTATGACGGCGTCGGCAAGGACACCTTCGCCAAGTCGCTGGAATGCCTCGCCGTGCGCGGCCATCTCGTGCTGTTCGGCACGGCCTCCGGCGCGCCGGACCCATTCCCGCCGACGGCACTGGCGGCGAAATCCGCCTCGCTGACCCGCCCGGGCCTCTACCACTACATCGCCACCCGCAAGGAGCTCCTCGCCAATGCGAAGGACGTCTTCGCCGTGGTGGCGGACGGCACGGTGAAGATCCAGAAGCCGCAGGAATACATGCTCAAGGACGCCGCCAGGGCCCACAAGGACCTCGCCGGCCGCAAGACCACGGGCTCCATCATCCTGCTGCCCTGACGGATCGCCTCCATCGCAAAAGCAAAACGCCCGGCCTCGCGACCGGGCGTTTGTTGTTTCAGGGGGCCGGCATCACTGCTGGCCAGGCCTCAGGCCCTGCGGCACGTTGAGGAAGCCGGAGGGCTGCTGGGGCGCGGGCTGACCCCAGCCCTGGGGCGCCGGCGCCTGCTGCTGCTGCCAGCCCTGCGGCGCGGCAGCCTGCGGCGGCCATGCCTGCTGGCCACCGAGACCGGTCGGCGCCGGAGCCACGGCCGGGCGCGGGGCGGCGGCCCGCCGGCGCTCGCCGAGGAGCTTGAGGCCATAGGCGCCGGCAAGGCCCGCAACGATCAGCACGATGGAGAGGACCGGCCGGTGCCAGAACCAGGCGATGGCGAAGGTCGGCAGGGCGACCACCAGGGTCAGCGCGAGGGCGACAATGCCGGCGCCGGCGGCCATGGCGGAGCCAAGCAGCGGGATGACATCGGCGAGCACCACGAAGGGCCGCAGGATCAGGTTGAAGCCGATCCACATGACCAGAAGCGCCACGGCCCGCAGGATCCAGGTGAGGATGTTGTTGGCCTCATGGGCGTGCTTGTAGAGCTCCTGCGCGCTCTTCGCCCCCATCTCGCCGAGGAAGACCTCGCGGCCATTGGAGGCCTGGTAGGGACCGAAGCCCTGGCCCACCTGGCGGGCGACGACCGTGGCCGCGCCCTCCGGCAGGAGGGTGTAGGTGATGCGGATGTCGCCGATCACCGGGCTGGCGGCGTCATAGCCGACATAGACCCCGCCGTCGTTCAGCCGCGCCTGCGCGCCGAGGCGGCGCTGGAAGGCGGTGAGCTGGGCGTCGGTCACCTCGAGCTTCTGCTCCGAACCAGAGCCGAACAGGCCGATGACCCGGCTCTCGGCGCGGAAAGCGCCCAGGGTCGCATTCGGCGCGGTCTGGCTGCGACCGGTGACCGGCATGGCCGGGTTCTCGTGGCCATCGCGGCGGCGGAAGCGGCTCGAATCGATCGGACGGTCCGACCAGACGCGGGAATATTCGTAAGTTGTGGTGCGGGTCTGCGATCCGCCGGCATTGCTGCGCGTCTCGGTCCGCTGCTCCTCCTTCCACTGGTACATCTCGACCTTGCGGACGAGGCGCACGGCGGTGGACGAAATGCCGAAATCGGCATCGGCAAGCGTTCCGTTCGACCGGAGGTCGCCGCTCACATGGACGAGCTTGCCCTCGTTGGCGGGATCGACGCGGGTGGCGGGCACGGTGACGGTGACGCCGGCGCCCTCATTCAGCGCGCGGGTGGTGCCGATGGCGCGGCCCTCGTTCCAGAAGATGCCCCAGACCGTCGCCGCAACAAGCGCGAGGCCGATCAGAATGCCGGTGATCGACTGCCACAGGCGCTCGAGAAAGCCGACCTGTTCAGTCGTGCTGTCGCCGTCGGCGGTGGTCTCGGTGCTGGTGTCCGCCGGTCCGGCGTTCCAGCCGCCATTGTCGTCCATGGACATGGAATCCCCCCTGAAATGGTTCGGCGCCAAAGGGTCACGCCCGTGTTTCAGTGGCTCGGCTCGCCGGGACGAACTCTGTTTCGCACCCGGCGTGCCCCCAATCAGGGCGTGGCAATGAGACGGTAGCCGATGCCGCGCACGGTCTGCAGATGCAGCGGATTGGCTGGGTCGATCTCTATCTTGCGTCTCAGGCGGTTCACCTGCACGTCGACCGTCCGCTCGTTGATGTCGCCGCCAGGCGCGGCGAGATCGTAGCGCGGCACGGTCTCGCCGGGCTTCACCGCGAGGATGCGCAACATCTCCTTCTCGCGATCGGTGAGGCGGATGACCTCTTCGCCCTTCTTCAGTTCGAGACGGCCGATGTGGAAGTGGAAGTCGCCGAAGCGCACGGCCTCGACGACCGGCTGCGGCGCCGGCATGGCGCGGCGCAGGATGCCGCCGATGCGCAGCAGGAGCTCGCGCGGCTCGAAGGGCTTGGGCAGGTAGTCATCGGCGCCGAGCTCGAGCCCGGTGAGGCGGTCGGAGAGGTCGGAGCGCGCCGTCAGCATGAGGATCGGCAAGTCCGCCATCGGACCCGCGCTGCCGGCGCGGATCGCCTTGGCGAGGTCGAAGCCGGTCTCGCCCGGCATCATCACGTCGAGGATGACGAGGTCGAAGGTGAAGCCGTCGAGCCGTCTGCGGGCGGCCTTGGCATGCTCGGCCGTGGTGACGCGATAGCCGTTATTGGTGAGGTAGCGCGCCAGCGTCTGGCGGATCACCCGGTCGTCGTCGACGATGAGCAGATGCGGCGCATCGTCGGCGGGCGGCTTTGCGGGGGCGGAGGTCGGCATCACCGCTCCTTCGAGCGCGCCAGCGCGCGGTCGGCCTGGGTGATCATCCGCGTCACATCCTCGCGGCTCTCGGGGTCGATCATCGCATAGAGGAAGCGCACCGCCTGGTCCCGCGTCGTGCCGGACTGGGCGATGGCGCGGGCGAAGCGCTCGGTCTGCAGCCGGGCGAGTTCCAGCGCCAGCACCCTGCCCTTCTCGGTGACCGCCAGGAGGCGCTGGCGGCGGTCCACCTGCCCTTCCTTCTGCTGGATGAAGCCCTGCTCGATCAGCTCCTTCAGCACACGCGCCAGCGACTGCTTGGTGATTTTGAGGATGTCGAGGAGGTCGGCCACCCGGATCTCCGGATGGCGGTAGACGAAGTGCAGCACGCGATGGTGCGCCCGGCCGAACTGGTAGCGCTCCAGCACGTGGTCGGGATCGCCGACGAAATCGCGATAGGCGAAGAACATCAGTTCGATGAGCTCGTAGGCGGGGTCGCGCGCGCCGCCGTCTGCCGCACCGCCCTGGGCCGCGCCCTGCCCCGATCCCTGCGCCGATCCCGACGCGCCCGTTCCGGACCGGCCCCGGGCCGGCGAGACATTTATGTCAGCCATGTTGACATATTCGATGCCGATTGTTACTCATCCGCTCGCATTCACGAAACGATCGTACCCAAAGGCTGCTCACCCATCGGGAATCGTCGCGCAGCGCCGCTTCTCGCATGACAAGGTTAGCCGGACCCGGCCCGCTTCGCAAAAGCCGCGAACGGACCCCCGAGACGCCCGGAGAGTACAGGAGGAAGACATGTCCCTCGTCCCGTTCCACGACCGCGACGGCTACATCTGGATGGACGGCAAGCTCATCCCCTGGCGCAGCGCCCAGGTTCACGTTCTCACCCATGGCCTGCACTATGCCTCCGCCGTGTTCGAGGGCGAGCGCGCCTATGGCGGCGTGATCTACAAGTGCACCGAGCATTCGGCGCGCCTGAGGAAGTCGGCCGAGCTGCTCGACTTCGAGATCCCCTTCTCGGTCGAGGAGATCGACGCGGCGAAGATGGCGACGCTGAAGGCCAACGGCCAGACCGACGCCTATGTGCGCCCGATCGCCTGGCGCGGCTCGGAGATGATGGGCGTCTCGGCCCAGCACAACACCATCCACCTCGCCATCGCCACCTGGGAATGGCCGAGCTATTTCGACCCGGCGACCAAGATGAAGGGCATCCGCCTCGACATCGCCGATTTCCGCCGTCCCGATCCCGCCACGGCGCCGTCCACGTCGAAGGCCGCCGGCCTCTACATGATCTGCACGATCTCCAAGCATCGGGCGGAGAAGAAGGGCTATGCGGACGCGCTGATGTTCGACTGGCAGGGCCGCGTCGCCGAGTGCACCGGCGCCAACGTCTTCTTCATCAAGGACGGCCAGGTCCACACGCCGATCGCAGACTGCTTCCTCGATGGCATCACCCGCCGCACGGTCATCGACCTGTGCAAGAAGCGCGGTTTCGAGGTGATCGAGCGCCGGATCATGCCGGAGGAGCTCTCAAGCTTCAACGAGTGCTTCATCACCGGCACCGCCGCCGAGGTGACGCCGGTCTCCGAGATCGGCCCCTATCGCTACACGCCCGGCAACATGTCCAAGACCATCCTGGACGACTACACCGCCGAAGTGACGCCGAAGGCCGCCGCGGCCTGACATCGTCCGCTGCCGATGATCGAGAAAGGCCGGGCTCTGCCCGGCCTTTGTCGTTTGTGCCCGACGCGGATCGGGGATGCGCCCGATCTGTCGCTTTTGTCGCACCCCCTGCTAGGCTGGCTTCCGGAGCGGGGGCCGGACGGATGGCGGCGACCGCCACAACGACAACCATCCAGAGCGGAAAGCAGTACCCATGAAACGGATCGTCTCCTCCCTCGCGCTTGCCGCGGCCCTCGGCATGGGAGCGGCCGCCGGCCCGGCGCTCGCCCAGACCTCGGGCACGACGCTGCGCAACATCCAGAGCGCCGGCGCGGTGAAATGCGGCGTCAGCCCGAGCCTTGCCGGTTTCTCGCAGCCGGACAGCGCCGGCACCTGGACCGGCCTCGACGTGGACCTGTGCCGCGCCCTCGCGGCGGCGATCTTCAACGACCCGAACAAGGTCCGCTATTCGCCGCTCTCGGCCAAGGACCGCTTCACCGCGCTCCAGTCCGGCGAGGTCGACGTGCTGTCACGCGTCACCACCTGGACGCTGCAGCGCGACACGGCGCTCGGCCTCAATTTCGCAGGCATCAACTACTATGACGGCCAGGGCTTCATGGTCCGCAAGTCGCTGAACGTGAAAACGGCTCGCGAACTCTCCGGCGCCTCGGTCTGCGTGCAGACGGGCACCACGACCGAGCTCAACGTGGCCGACTATTTCCGCACCAACAGCATGCGCTACGAGCCGGTGGTGTTCAACACGGCCGACGAGACCCTGAAGGCCTATGAATCCGGCCGCTGCGACGTGTTCACGACGGATGCCTCGGGCGTCTATTCGCAGCGCCTGAGCCTTGCCAAGCCGGATGACCATATGGTCCTGCCGGACATCATCTCCAAGGAGCCGCTGGGCCCGGTGGTCCGCCATGGCGACGACCAGTGGTTCGACATCGTGAAGTGGACCCACTTCGCCATGGTCACCGCCGAGGAGCTGAACATCACCCGCGGCAATCTCGACCAGATGCTGCAGTCGACCAATCCCGAGATTCGCCGCGTGCTCGGCACCGAGGGCAATTTCGGCGAGGCGCTCGGCCTCAGCCGCGATTGGGTCGTGCGCATCATGCGCCATGTCGGCAATTACGGCGAAAGCTTCGACCGCAATCTCGGCGCCGGCTCGCGGCTCGGCATTGCCCGCGGCCTCAACGCGCTGTGGAACAAGGGCGGCCTGCAATACGCCCCGCCGATCCGCTGATGACGGGCGCGGGCGTCAGAACAGGCGCCCGCCCTCCGGCACGGCGTGACCGGGACCGATGAGAACGACCTCGCCCTCGGCGTCCGGGACGCCGAGGGTCAGGACCTCCGACATGAACTTGCCGATCTGCCGCGGCGGGAAATTCACCACCGCAAGCACCTGCCGGCCGATGAGCGCCTCCGGCTGGTAGTGGCGGGTGATTTGCGCCGAGGACTTCTTCCGGCCGATCGGCTCGCCGAAATCGATGACCAGCTTGATCGCCGGCTTGCGCGCCTCGGGAAAGGGCTGCGCCTCGACGATGCGGCCGACGCGCACGTCGACCTTCATGAAATCATCGAAGCTGATGGGATCGCTGGGCGGACCGGCAGGCAGCATGGTGGCTCCGTGGGATGAACAGTCACCCCACGGCTAGGGCGCGGGGCGCGCTGCGGTCAAGCCGGGCGCGCGCCAGGCGGCTCCGCCCTCAGACCGGCGTGACGCGCGGATCGCGGAAATCGTCGCCCCGCCAGCCCGGACCGTCCTCGCCCGGACGGCGCGGGTCGTCCCATCCGTCCTTGCGGCGACGCCGCCCGAAGGACAGCGGCGCGCAAAGCAGGCTCTTCAGCGGGCGCGTCAGCTGCTCCACCGACTTGAGCTTGCGGGCCGCACGTCCCGCCTTGGCGAGCTGCTCGTCGAGCACCCGCATAGTGCGGGCCAGCGCCGGATCCTCGTCGTCGAGCCAGGCCTGCACCACCTTGGCGAAGGCGACGGCAAGGCCCTGCGCGCGGATCATGCCGCCCGCGCCGTTCACGTCGACGCCGGCGGCAGCGAGCATCCAGCGCTGCGACTGCACCGCAAGGCCGTTCAGGGCGAGGGCCAGCCCCGGATCGCGCATCGCCGCCTTGGAGAGCGCGCGAATGGCGGCCTTCTGGGGGCTGAGCAGGTCGAGCCGCCGCATCAGCACGTCGAAGAGCCGCTCCTTGGTGTCCTGGTCGGCGAGGTCGGCATCGATGCCGTCGAGGACGGCGCGGTCGATGCCGGCGACGTAGGCCTCGAGGATCGCCATGCGCGAGCCGAAATGGGCGCGGATCGTGCCGAGGCCCTGGCCGGAGCGTTCGGCGATGTCGGCCAGCGAGGCCTGATCCCAGCCGCGTTCACCGACGAGGTCCATGAAGGCGGTGATGATGGCATCGCGCGGCGTGGCGGCGGAGGCATCGGACGGGTTGACGTCGGTCATGGCGGTCTCCTGGTGTCCTGCCCCTGAAGATAGGACGCCGCGCTCAGCCCGCCAGTTCCCGCGAGCGTTTCGCCGCAGCAGCGATGGCCTCCATGAAGGCCACGTCGATGCCCTGCTGGCCCATCAGCACCTGGAGGGCGGCATGGGTGGTGCCGTTCGGCGAGGTGACATTCTGGCGCAGGGTGGCCGGCTCGATGTCGGGCGAGCGATACATCAGCTCTCCGGCACCCTCGACGGTGGCGCGGGCAAGGCGCGCGGCAAGGTCCGACGGCAGGCCGGCCGCGGCGCCGGCGCGGGCGAGCGTCTCGGCGAGGAAGAAGACATAGGCGGGGCCGGAACCGGAGACCGCCGTGACGATGTCGATCCAGTCCTCGCGCGCCAGCCACTCGACGCGCCCGACGGCGGCGAGCAGGCGCTCGACGGCCGAGCGCTGCGCGGCGTTCACATGGGCGTTGGCGGCAGCCCCGGTGATGCCGCGGCCGACGGCGGCCGGCGTGTTGGGGATGGTGCGGACGACGGCGGTGGTCGCGCCGAAGACCTGCTCCAGCCGGGCGATGGTCTTGCCGGCCATGACGGAGACGACGACCGTCTGCGGCCCGACGACATGGCGCACCAGCGGCATGACCTCGTCGGCGATCTGCGGCTTCACCGCGACGATGAGCACATCAGCGATGGCCGGCGAGACGGGATCGAGGGCAATGCCGTGGGCGTCGATGACCGCCTGGATGTTGGCCGGCGGGCGCGGGTCGATGATGGTGACGCGCGAGGGCGCCAGACCATGGAAGAGCCAGCCGCGCAGCAGGGCGCCGCCCATCTGGCCAGCGCCGACGAGGACGACGTGGCCGGTGAAATCGGCAAGGTTGGCAGTGGACGGCGTGGCGGGTGCAGCGGACATGACGACCTCGGACGTGGCGGCCTCGGGGACTGGGCGCCCACCGATAGCCGCGCGCTCCGCGCCTGTCACGCCTCGCCGGCGGTCTCGAACAGCGCCGAGTCCATCGCCTCGCGGGCCGACTTGCCGGCCCAGACGACGAACTGGAAGGCCTGATAGTAGCGGTCGCAGGCTTCCATGGCCGCGTCCAGCTGGGCCTCGCACTGCCGGCCGGAGGCTTCCGCGCCGCCCGCCAGCAGCAGGGCATGGCGGAACATCACCACACCCTCCTGCGGCCAGAGGTCGAAATGGCCGAGCCAGAGCTGCTCGTTGATCAGCTGGATCAGGTCCTTCACCTCGGCGCGCCGGCGCTCCGGCACCTTGAGGTCGAAGGCGCAGGCCAGGTGCAGCGACTCGATGTCGTCCATCCAGGTGAAGGAGGCGTGGTAGTCGGCCCAGCGCCCGGTCACCGACAGGGTGATCTCGTCATCGCCGGACCTGTCGAAGGTCCACTCGTTGACAGCCGCCAGATCCTCCACGAGGTCGACGGGGTTGACCTGACGGTCGGTCGTTTCGATATCGATCAAGGACATTCCGCCCCCGTGCGGTTCGCTCGGTTGTCGGACAGACGCGACGGGACGCAACCTGACAAGGGACCGGCCGCCCGGCGCCCGACCAGGGCACCGCAAGCTTTTGATTCGATTGCTCGAATCGATCCTTGTCAGAAACCCTAACGCAGGACGACGGCGCTGCCTACTGACGCGCCCATCGATCTTGGATTCGTCATCGCGCCGCAATCGGAGCGTCATCCTTATCCACACGGATCGGCTCGGGACGCGATTTGCTCAACTGTCAATTGTGCCCAGATTGTGGGCATCCTGCCGAGACGTGCGGCAGGGGCGAGCCAGCCATGCAGCCCTTCCTGTTGTGCGCTGCACACGAACACGCCATCTTCGGGCGGTCGATAGCTCTTTTCCGGGTCACGCCCTCCCTGTGACCCATGCGTCGCTGTCGGCGTTCCCCTCTGGAAGGCGGCTTCCAGGTGTTCATCATCGGAAGCCGAAACTCATAAGGCCGGGCTCCTGGAGCCCGGCCCTTTTTTCATGCTGCGATGCGGTGCCGTCAGGCGGCCCGGGCCTGGACGATGCGGTCGGCCTCGCGCCCGTTCAGCTCGGCCAGATGGTCGAAGATTGCGGTATAGCTGCCGACGCCGGCGGTCGCCGAACGGATCTCGACGATGAGGTCGCCAATCTCCGCCTCGGGCAGCAGCGCCGCCACGCAATCCCAGCCCGGCCATCCCGCCCGCGCATCAAAGCCGAGGATCTGGCCGCGCCGCGCCGAGACGATGGCGTTGATGCGCGCGGTCGCGTCCGAGGGAACGGCGATCTCGACCCGGTGGACCGGTTCGAGCAGCACCGGCTGGCAGGCGGCCAGCGCCTCCTGGATGGCGATCCGGCCGGCCTGCTGGAACGCCATGTCGGAGCTGTCGACGGCGTGGAAACTGCCGTCGGTCAGCGTCACCGCCACATCGACCACGGGGAAGCCGAGAGGCCCCTTGCGCAGCGCTTCGGCGATGCCGTCGCGCACCGCCGGAATGTACTGGCGCGGGATGACGCCGCCGACGATGCGGTCGGTGAAGACAAAGCCCGTGCCGCGTGCTCCCGGCGCGACATCGATCACCACATCGCCGAACTGGCCATGGCCGCCGGACTGCTTGCGGTGGCGGCCACGCACTGCCGTCGCGCTCCGCCGGATGGTCTCGCGATAGCCGATGGCCGGGCGCGCCTGCGTGACCTGGATGCCATAGCGGCCGGCGAGCCGGGCCATGGCGGCGCGCAGTTGCATCTCGCCCTGCCCCGCCAGCACCATCTCGCCGCCGTCGCCGCCATGGGTGACGACGAGCGAGGGGTCCTCGTCGCGGAGCTTGGCCAGCGCAAGGCCGAGCTTCACGTCGTCCTTGCGGTCGCGCGGCGCGACGGCCACCGCGATGACCGGTTGCGGCGACGCGACGCCCGGTGCGGCGGGTGCCGTCCGCCCCGTCGAGAGGATCTCGCCGGTCGCGACATGGTCGAGCTTGCCAAGGCCCACCGTATCGCCCGCCCGCGCTTCCGAGAGCTTCTCGGTGCCCGGCCCGAAGAGGCGGAACAGGCCCGAGGTGCGCTCGGCCTGGCCGGCAGCACCGGTGAGAACGGCCCCTTCGGCGAGGCGGCCCGAGAGGACCCGCGCCACCGACAGCTTGCCGCCATGGGGGGTGTGGAAGGTCTTCATCACCAGGGCGTTGGCCCCCTCCCCGCCGACGCCAAGGCGCCGGGCGGTCGCCTCGACGCCGGGAGCGTCATGGCGCAGGGCCTTGAGCAGGCGCAGGACGCCATTGGTGTGGAGAGCCGAGCCGAAGAGCACGGGGACCACATGGCCGGCGGCGAGGTCGCGGCCGAGATCGTCGAAGACGCGGTCGCGCGGCGGCTCCATGTCGGAGAGCAGGCTCTCCATGAGTTCATCGTCGTGGTCGGCGAGCGTCTCCAGCATGGAGAAGCGCGCCTCCTTCTCCCGGGCGAGGTCCTCGCCATCGAGCGGGATCACCTGCGAGGCCGCGTGCTCGCGATAGACGAAGGCCCGCTCCAGGGCGAGGTCGACGAAGCCGCTGACGATGCCGTTGGACCAGATCGGGATCTGGCGAAGCAGCAGCGGCACGCGGGAGGCGGGCCTGAGGACCTGCAGCGTCTCGCGCAGCCGGCGCGAGGCCTTGTCGATCTTGTTGATGAAGAGGATGCGGGGAATGCCGCGCTCCTCGAGCTCCCGCAGGATGACGCCAAGGGCCGGCACCTTGCGCTCGTCGGCCTCGCAGACGACGACCGCCGCATCCACGGCCGGCAATACGCCGCGCATGTCCTGTAGGGCATCGATCGAACCGGGACAATCAACGAAGGTGTAGTCGTCCCCCATGAAGCGCGTGGTGGCGAAACCCGCCTCGACGCTCATGCGCAGCTGGCGCGCCTCCGCCGAGGCGTCGGACACCGTGGTGCCGGCATCGACCGACCCCATGCGGGGGATCGCCCCGGTGCGCTCGAGGATCGCCTCCAGCAGGGTCGTCTTGCCACTCTGGAACGGGCCCACCAGCGCAATGCACCGTGGACCCGATGCTCTTCTGCCCGACGGCGTGACGCCGGTCGTGTCGTCGCCCATGTCTCATCCCCTCGTGTCGGGGTCCGGGCGAGAAGGTCGACCCGGAAGTGACAGGCCAAACGGAGGGTCTTGTTGCGGGACCTCGCGTGACACCATGGTCGCGCCGCAAGCGCGCGTGCGCAAGGGCGGCGTCTCGCGCTGCAGCGTCAGGAAACGAGGGGTCTGAGAAGAGCGTCAGCGCTGCGGCTGACGGCGCACCGAGCCGGTCATGATGGCGTCGTCGGCGACGATGGGCGGCCGCGCCGCATGGAGTTCCTGGGCGAGATCCTTGGATCCGCGATCGACGAACTGGGCGAGGAGGACGGAAGCTGCGGCAACCGCGAACAGAACCCAACGCGACATCTTCAACTCCACGCGCAGCAACGACGGTGTCATCATGCCTGCACATGGTTAAGGTCCGGTTGGCAATTGCAGGCAAAACACGACGTTTCTCACGCAGCCGTGAGACGGCGCCGCAATTTCGCCGGGAACCGCCGTGTTGCCACCATTGTTCTCGCGAGGATGACACTGCCGCGGTGGGGATCGATTCCCGATCGTATCCCCGCGGCGGCGATGGGTTCGGACGAGGTCAGACATGCTGCATTCGCCCCAGTCGTTTCGGATCGGCGGCCCCCGCCCCGGCTTCACCCGCGGCCGGCCGCGCGTCCCCATGCTCGTCTCCGTCGGCGTGATCGCGGCCCTGTTCATCGCGCTGGTGGTGGCCGGCTTCTCGATCACCACCGAACTGTTCGATCCGGCGACCTTCGAAGACGGTGTCGATCAGGAGACCCTGGTCCTGTCGGTCACCGTCGTGGCGCTGACGATCGGCCTTGCCTTGCTCTTCGGCGCAGCGCTACGCCGTTATGCAGGCCTCGACCGGCGGAAGGATCCGCCGCTCGCCGCCTGACGGAGCCAAGATGGGCGGGTACCAGTTGCATCGGCGTGGCGTGATCACCGGTGCGCTGGCTCTTGGCGCAGCGCCCCTGGTCTCACAGACCAGCCTCGCCCAGACCATCGACCTCGCGACCAGCACTTTCGCCCGCGGCCTCCAGCATCCGTGGGGCCTCGCCTTCCTTCCCGATGGCCGTTTCCTCGTGACCGAGAGGCCGGGACGGCTGCGGCTCATCAGCCGCGACGGCGTGGTCGGGCCGCCTCTCTCCGGGACGCCCGCGGTCGACGCGACCGGTCAGGGCGGCCTCCTCGGCATCGCCCTCAGCCCGTCCTTCGCGCGCGATCGCCTCGTCTTTCTGAGCTTTGCCGAACCGCGTGGCGGCAGCACCAACGGGACGGCGGTGTTCCGCGGCCGGCTCTCGGCGTCCGGCACGGCGTTGGAAGACGGGCGCACGATCTGGCGGCAGGACCCGCCTATCAGCAGCCGCCTGCATTTCGGCTCGCGCCTGGTCTTCGACCGTACCGGCCATCTCTTCGTCACCACGGGCGAGCGGTTCAGCCAGATGGACCAGAGCCAGAACGGCACGAACACGCTCGGCAAGCTCGTCAGGATCACCGCCGAGGGCGCACCCGCCGGTGATGCCGGCGCGTCGCGGGGCTGGAACCCGGCGATCCACGCGATCGGGCTGCGCAACGTCCAGGGGGCGGCGCTGCATCCCGAGACCGGGCGCCTCTGGATCAGCAATCACGGGCCGCGTGGCGGCGACGGGCTCTATGTGGTGCGGGCGGGGGCCAATTACGGCTGGCCGCTGATCTCCTGGGGCACGCACTATGACGGCCGGCCAGTGAATGGCGGGCTGCGCGAGCGGGCTGACCTCGTCCAGCCGCTGGTCCACTGGACCCCGTCCATCGCGCCGGCGGGCATCGCCTTCTACACCGGCGATCTCATGCCGGCCTTCCGCGGCAATCTCTTCGTCACGGCTCTGGCGGCGCAGACGCTGGTGCGGGTGGTGCTCGATGGCGAGACCGTGGTGCGGCAGGAGCGCCTGCTCGGCGATGTCGGCCAGCGCTTCCGCGACGTGCAGCAGGGCCCCGACGGGGCGCTCTATCTCCTCACCGACTCGGCGGACGGCGCGGTCCTGCGCCTCGCCCCCCGCGGCGCCTGACATCTCAGACGTCGGCGATGCGCGGGTGAGGCGTCAGCACGACGCAATGATGCCCCATGGCGTCACCACCCAGGATGAAGTGCTGGGGCGCGAAGCGGCTCATCAGGTCGGTCTCGTAGAGGCTGACCGCATCACGCCGGCAGATCAGGAATTTCGGCGCGGCGACGATGTCCTCGCGGTCGATCACGCACATCAGGCAGAGCTGCGGATTGGCGGTGAGGAAGGCGTGCACGGCTACGACGAGGAACGGGTAGCCGGGGTGCAGCATGTCGTCGAGGCAGATGAGCCCCTGCGGATGCAGGCAGGCGGCGGCAAGGGTGAGGTCGTGGGAGAGCGCCTCCAGCGAATGGTCCCCGTCGACATGGACGAAGCGTAGCGGCTGGCGGCCGGTAAGGCCGGCAAATTCGTCCGGCGACAGGGTGCCGGTGTCGAAGGGGCGCGCGGTGACACGGTCCGCGGTCAGGCCCCAGCGCGCGGCATTGGCGAGGAAACGGTCGAGCACGCCGTCGTCCGGCCAGGTGAAGAGGTCGAAGCCGTAGGCGTGCTCGCCGGGCGCCAGGGCCAGCCCCATGGCGATGAGGAAGCGACCCTCGAAGGCGCCGATCTCCGCGACAGACCCGCGGATGCCCATTTCGGTCTGCCGGCGCAGCAGATGGCCGCAGATGGTCGCGGCAAAGCGCGACGACATGCCCGTGACACTCTCGTAGCCCTGGTCGAGATAGGCGTCGAGCGCGGCAATGCCGCTTGAAAAGTCGCTCATCCACCCCTCCCCTGGAAGATGAAGAATGCCCCGGCGGCGATCAGCGCGAAGCCGATCGCATGGTTCCACGACAGCTGTTCCTTGAGAACCACCACCGAGAAGACGGCGAAGACGACGAGGGTGATGACCTCCTGGATCGTCTTGAGCTGTGCGGCGCTGTAGACCTCGTGGCCGATGCGGTTCGCCGGCACGGCGAGGCAATATTCGAAGAAGGCGATGCCCCAGCTGACGAGGATGACCGCCAGGAGCGGGGCGGACTTGTACTTCAGGTGCCCATACCAGGCGAATGTCATGAAGACGTTCGAGGCGAGCAGCAGCAGGATGGGCGAGACGGCGGGGGACGTCAGCCAGGGCATCGGGTCGTTCTCCGGAAAGGCCTGTGCCTCGGTAGCACGGAGGCGCCCGGCGCAGCAGCCGCCACGACAACGGGCGGCTGCGCGGAACCGATGGGTCGTCTCAACCGTATTTCAGCTTGAGACCGACGATGGTGAGCTGGAGGGCCAGCGTCACCGTGTTGGACAGGATGAGCGGCAGGTCGCCCAGCGACAGGCCGTAGACCAGCCACAGGGCGATGCCGAAGGCGAAGGCGCCGTAGGCGGGAAGCGAGATCGCCTTGGTGTCGCGGGTGCGGATGATGCGGATCGCCTGCGGCAGCCAGCAGAAGGTCGTAACGAAAGCCGCGGCGAGACCGATATAGGGAACGAGAGACTGCGGCAGCACGAGGTTCTCCGGAATCGGCGACTCGCCACGGTGTGATTTGGTCGCGAACGCGCGCGGCTATAGCCTGAACCCATGACGAAGGGAGCCCCCCGATGCTGATCAAGTCACGACGTGGCTGGGAATTGCCGGAAAGCGCGGTGACGCCCGAGGCGGCGTTCCTGTCGCGACGCAGCGTCATGGCGGCCAGCGCCGGCCTTGCCGCCGCTGCGACGCTGGGCGGCGGCTCGCCCGCCGAAGCCGCGACCGACCCGACCGCCGACCTTTATCCGGCCCGCCGCAATGGCACCTACACGGTGGAACGCCCGCTCACCGCCGAGCAGGTGGCGGCGAACTACAACAATTTCTACGAGTTCGGCACGTCGAAGCAGATCGCGCGGGCCGCGCAGGCCCTGCCGATCCGTCCCTGGACGGTGAAGATCGACGGCCTGGTCGAGAAGCCGCAGACGATCGACATCGACAAGCTGATCCGCGCCATGCCGCTCGAGGAGCGCGTCTATCGCTTCCGCTGCGTCGAGGCCTGGGGCATGACGGTGCCTTGGACCGGCTTCCCCATCAAGGCGCTCATGGACATGGTCCAGCCGCTCGGCTCGGCCAAATTCGTCCGCATGGAGACCTTCGACACCCAGAGCTGGGCGCCGGGCATGCGGTCACCGTGGTATTCCTGGCCCTATGTCGAGGGCCTGACGATCGACGAGGCGGCGCACGACCTCGCCATCCTCGTCACCGGCATCTACGGCAAGCCGGTCCCGCCGCAGCACGGCGCGCCGCTGCGCCTCATCGTGCCGTGGAAGTACGGGTTCAAGTCGGTCAAGTCGATCGTCCGCATCTCCTTCACCGAGGAGCGGCCGCAGAGCTTCTGGGAGCGGCTGCAGGGCGGCGAATACGGCTTCTGGGCCAATGTGAACCCGGCCGTGGCCCATCCGCGCTGGAGCCAGGCGACCGAGGAGCTGATCGGCGGCGGCGGGCGCGTGCCGACCCAGCTCTTCAACGGCTATGGCGAATATGTCGCGCCGCTCTATCGCGGCCGCGAGCGCGAGCGGCTCTGGGCCTGAGGCCCGGCGCCCCTCACAGATCCACGGGACTGCAGGCGAAGCCCTCGCCCCAGCGGGTGATGCGCCCCACCGAGGGCGAGGGAAAATGCGCCATGCAGCAGAGCGTGCCGGTATCGCAATAGCGCTCGAGGAAGCCGCGGCGGGTCACCGCCGCGAGCGCCTGATCGACGTCGAACTTGGTCGAGAGCTCGGGATAGCGCGCCTGGAGCGGCGAATGGATGAGGTCGCCGGAGGCGACCGCCTCGTCCCGCCCCTTACCAAAGGCGATCGAGACATGTCCGGGCGTATGGCCGGGCGTCGCCATGAGGCGAATATGGTCGCCGATCGCATGGTCGCTGGCGACGAGCTCGGCCCGGCCCGCCTCCACCACCGGCAGGACGCTGTCCTGGAAGGGAAAGACCGGCGCCTTGGCGTCCGCCGCCTGCCAGTGGTCGAACTCCTGCCGACCGAAGACGTAGCGGGCCTTGGGGAAGGTCGGCACCCAGCGGCCATTGTCCAGCCGCGTGTTCCAACCGACATGGTCGGCGTGGAGATGGGTGCAGACAACATAGTCGATGTCGTTGACCGACAGGCCGACCGAAGCCAGCCCGTCCATGAACCGCGTATCGGCCTTCTCGTGCCAGTCGGGCCGCGTCGGGCGGTGCTTGCCGTTGCCGATGCAGCTGTCGACCAGCACGGTGTGATGCGGCGTCTGCACCACGTAGGACTGGAAGGCGAGGCTGAGGCGGCCGTCCGCCGCGATGCCGCCGGCGGCGGCCAGCCAGCCGCGCTCGCGCGCCAGCAGGTCCGGCGTCAGGCCCGGCAGCATGTCCTGCGGGTCGAGGAACCCGCCCTCCTGCTCGACGATCCGGTGAATGGTGAGATCGCCGACCCGCCAGGTTCCGCCCATGGTCCTGAAATCCTTCATGTGAGGGACCGTGCGCGCGGTCCATGCGGCGATGATGCGCAGGCGCCCCGCCCTGTCGAGGCCCTTCGACGCATGGAAGGGCGGCGGAGCCCCATTGTGGTCTCATTTCGGCTTTAGCGACGCGGCCTCCGCATGGCGGCCCGTGAGCGACGACGCCCGCGCCGCTGGAACCCACCCGCGCTGGCTGCGCCGCGCGAAAGCAAAAAAGCGATCACAATGTCCAACCGAACGCGCCTCGCGGCGCTGTGCACGGCGCTTTTTGCCGTTTCTCCCGTCGCCCCTGGCATCACGACCGCCAGGGCCGACGGCGTCGGCCTGGCCTCCTGGTACCAGCTTCCCGGCCGCACCGCCTGTGGCGGTCGGCACAATCCGGAAGCGATGACCGCGGCCCACCGCTCCTATCCCTGCGGGTCGAAGATCACCGTCACCAATCTCGCCAACGGCCGCTCGGCGGTCCTGACGGTCGTCGACCGCGGCCCCTTCGTCCGCGGCCGAATCGTCGATGTCTCGCGCGGCGCGGCGCGGCAGATCGGGCTCATCAACCGGGGCGTGGGGCGGGTACGCATCGCGCGGCACTGACATAACGCCGCATTTCGAAGAATTTACATCAAAAACGCCGCCCAACCGTCTGGCTGGGCGGCGTTTTTATTTTCTGTTCGAAACGGCGGCTTGGTGCCGCTGCGACCTCTTTGGCCTGTGGATAATGTGGACAAGTGGCGGAACGCCTCCTGTCCTTGCGCCCGGTCAAGCCGCGGCCTTGGCCTTCTCCATCATCGCGACGAAGCGATCGAAGAGATAATGGCTGTCCATCGGTCCGGGGCTCGCCTCGGGATGGTACTGGACCGAGAAGGCCGGGCGATCGGTCAGGGCAATGCCGGCATTGGACCCGTCGAACAGGCTGATATGGGTCGGCCGGGCATTGGCGGGCAGCGTCGCCTCGTCCACGGCGAAACCGTGGTTCATCGAGGTGATCTCGACCTTGCCGGTGTCCATGTCCTTCACCGGGTGGTTCGCCCCGTGATGGCCCTGGTGCATCTTCAAAGTCTTGGCGCCGACGGCGAGGCCGAGCATCTGGTGCCCGAGGCAGATGCCGAAGGTCGGGATCTTCTTCTCGAGCACCGCGCGGATGACAGGCACGGCATACTGGCCCGTCGCGGCCGGGTCGCCCGGGCCGTTGGACAGGAAGACGCCATCCGGCTTCAGCGCCATCACGTCCTCGACGCTGGCATTGGCCGGCACGACGGTGACGCGGCAGCCGGCATTGGCGAGGAGGCGCAGGATGTTGCGCTTCACGCCATAGTCGAGCGCGACCACGTGGAAGCGGCCCTCGCCGGCCTTGCCGTAGCCCTCGTTCCACTCCCAGATCGTCTCCGACCAGGGATAGCGCTGCGAGGAGGTGACGCCCGGCACGAGGTCCAGCCCGTCCATGGCGGGCAGGCCCGCGGCGCGACGCTTCAGCGCCTCGATGTCAAAGGTGCCGGTCGGCGAATGGGCGATGACCGCATTGGGCATGCCCTTCTCGCGGATGAGCGCGGTCAGAGCGCGGGTGTCGATGCCGGAGAGGCCGACAATGCCGCGGCGCTTCAGCCAGCCGTCGAAATGGCCGGCGGAGCGGTAGTTGGAGGGATCGGTGATCGCGGCCTTCAGCACGACGCCGCGCACGCCCGAGGCGGCGGCCATGTTGACCGTCTCGATATCCTCGTCATTCGCACCGACATTGCCGATATGCGGGAAGGTGAAGGTGATGATCTGGCCGGCATAGGAGGGATCGGTGAGGATCTCCTGGTAGCCGGTCATGGCGGTGTTGAAGCAGACCTCGCCATCGGCGATGCCTTCGGCGCCGAGGCCCTGGCCTTCGATCACGGTGCCGTCCGCGAGGACGAGCAAAGCGGTCGGCTTGGGATCGCTCCAGCCGGATTCGTCTTGTCTGTGTGTCATGAGGCGCCTACATAGCGGCGACTTCGGCATCGGTCAAAAGGAATGGGGCGCCGCCCCGGTGAAAATCCCCTGCGACCTGCCGGTTCCATTCCCGAAGGCCCCTGCCCCCCTCCGCTGCGGCGCCGGGCCTGACCCCGAGGAGACATTCCCATGCTGCGCGACCGTTTCATGAGCGACCTCAAGGAGGCCATGAAGGCTGGTGACAAGGGCCGCCTCGGCACGATCCGTCTCATCCAGTCGGCGCTGAAGGACAAGGACATCGAGGCCCGCGGCAACGGCAAGGAGCCGCTGGGCGACGAGGAGATCCTCCAGCTTCTGCAGAAGATGGTGAAGCAGCGCCAGGAAAGCGCCCGCCTGTACACCGAGGGCAACCGTCCCGAGCTCGCCGCCCAGGAAAATGCCGAGATCGCCACGATCAGCGCCTACCTGCCGAAGCAGATGGACGAGGCCGAGGCCAAGGCCGCCATCGCCGCGGTGATCGCCGAGATCGGCGCCGCGGGCGTCAAGGACATGGGCAAGGTCATGGGCGAGCTAAAAGGCCGCTATGCCGGCCAGATGGACTTCGGCAAGGCGAGCCCGCTGGTGAAGCAGCTCCTCGGCTGATCCTGTGGAGGCGCTGATCGGCCTCCTCGCCATTCTCGGCCGCGCCAGCGGCGTCGCGCTGTCGTCGCCGCTCTATGCCGTCGTCTCCGGCCTGCATGTGCTGGGGCTCGCTCTGCTGATCGGCGGCATCCTGCTTGTCGATCTGCGGCTGATGGGCCTCGCTGCCCTGCCCCGGCTCGCAGCGGGCCAGCTGCGACGGGTGGCCGCCACCGGCCTCGCCCTGTCGCTGGCGACCGGCCTGCTGCTGCTCTCCGCAAGGCCGGGCGAATATCTTGCCAATCCCGTGGTCTGGGCGAAGCTCCTGATCGTCGCCGCCGCCAGCCTGAACGCCGCGGCCTTCAGCCTCATCGGCCGCCTGCCCGCCGATGGCGAGAAGCCCGGCGCCTATGCCCGGCTCGCCGGCGGCGTGTCACTCGCCGGATGGCTCGCGGCGCTCGGGCTCGGCCGCTGGATCGCCTTTACCTGAGCTCGACGCGGCGGCCTGCGACCTCCACCCACTCGGCCCGGTAGACCTTGGGATTGCCGCGGTTCTGATAGGCATAGACGCGCAGGGTCTTACCCGCCGCGACATCGTCCTCGGCGAGGCCGCGCGCCTGCATGCGGGAGGTCGGCGCCAGCTCGATGGTCAGCTCCTTGCCGTCCTTCACCATGAACAGCGTGCCGTGCGGGTTGGCATAGGTGGAGCGCGCGACGGGACCGGTATGGTCCAGCACCTTGGAGGTGTCGAAGCCACCCCAGCCATGGTGGGCCAGGGCCACGGCGGGCATGGCGACAAGGGCGGCGACGGCGACGAGATGGCGACGGGAGGGCATGGCGGTGCTCCGGGGTGTGGCAGCTTCACGTCAAACGCTGGTGCCAGTCCATCAGACCGGAACGGCCCGCTCAACCCCGCGTGATCGCCTCCCGGCCGCGGCAGGTCGCCTCAGCGGCGCATGCGCAGGCGGCTCTCCGACATCGACACCATCATGTTGTAGTTGTTGACGATCCACATGGATTCATGGCCCGCGGCGCGGCGGCCGTCGCCATTGGCGCGGGCGAGCTTCTGGCGATATTCACGCAGGCTCCCCAGCCACGAGCTGGCCTGGCTGTCGAGGATGGAGGCGCCGTCCGGGTCGGTTTCCTTCAGCTTGTCCATCTCGCGCAGGGCCGCGGCATAGGCCGCAATGGCCCCGTCGAAGGCGGCCAAGTCGACGCGCGGGGACTCGTTGCTCGGCATCAGATCCATGACGCCGCGGGCGGCGATGAGGACATTGCGCACATGCCAGCGGGAGGAGCGCCCCTCGCGCCGCTCGATACCGGCCAGCTCGCGGCGATTGAGGTCGGTCCGGAAGACCTTCATCGCCGCCTCGACATCGGTGCGATCCTTCAGGAAGGCCTCCGCCGCCGGCACCATCTGTCGGTGCAGTTCGCGGCCGAGCGCCATGCGGTCGTCCTCGTAGTCCTTGCGCTCGTAATAGCCATTGGCGCGGGCGATGAGCGGGGCGAGTTCGCGATAGGACTGGATGTAGCGGCGCATGGCGTCGTCGAGATCGGGGATGGCCGGCTCCTGGGCCGTGGCCGCCTCGGCCTTCTCCAGCTCGCTGCGGACGTCATAGAGGCTGTAGAGGCCGTAGCTGATGTAGCGCTCGCGCCCCGTCGGCCCCTGCTGGATGTTCACCCAGCTGCGGTAGCGCTGCCAGGATTCGATGGCGCGCAGCGTCCGGTTCATCAGCGCCGTATAGGCGTTGGACTTGGCAATGGCGGCCTGGAGCTCGGCATCGGGCGCGGCCGCGGAGCGGGTCCCCGCGCCCTGGGCAAAGGCCGTGACGGGGATGAAGAAGCCGGCGCTGGCGAGCGTCAGGGCGGCGCGGCGGGACGGGGCGAAGGTCATCGGGCACTCCATCGTTCTGTGCCGATGATGGATGCCGGCCGTTTCAACCCTGAAGCGGGAGGACGCGGCGATGTTTCAGACCTGGAAAAGGAAACGGCGCCCGCGAGGGGGCGCCGTCGATGCCGTGCAGGGCGGTGTAGCCCAGGGGCTCAGCCCCAGCGGACCTCCAGGACCTCATAGCTCTGCGGGCCCTTGGGCGTGTTCACCTCGACCGTGGCGCCCACCTTCTTGCCGATGAGGGCGCGGGCGAGCGGCGAGGAAATGGAGATGCGGCCGGCCTTGGCGTCGGCCTCGCTGTCGCCGACGATCTGCCAGACGCGCTCTTCCTCGGTGTCCTCGTTGACGAGTTTCACCGTGGCGCCGAACTTCACCGTCTCGCCGGACAGCTTGGTGACGTCGATCACCTCAGCGCGGGCGATGAGGCTTTCCAGCTCGTGGATGCGCCCCTCGTTCAGAGACTGCTGCTCCTTGGCGGAGTGATATTCAGCGTTCTCCGACAGGTCGCCGTGAGCGCGGGCCTCGGCGATCGCCGCGATGATGCGCGGGCGCTCGATCTGCTGGCGCTCCTTCAGCTCGGCTTCGAGCTTGGCGAAACCGCCGACGGTCATCGGGACCTTTTCCATGATGCTCGCCCTTGCCTTTCAATGACGAATAAAGGTCCGCGGGCCGAGGACGCCGGCCCCGCGAACCTTCACCTGTGATGCGAAACGCCTTCCGGCGGCCCCGGAACCCGGAGCCATGCCGGGATCAGGATTGGCCGAAATAGCTCTGCAGCGAACGGACCTCGAGGTCGCCCTCGAGATAGGCCTTGATGCCCTGCGCCGCGGCAACAGCTCCCGCCAGAGTGGTGTAATAGGGGACCTTCTGCAAGAGGGCTGCGCGCCGCAGCGAGCGGCTGTCGGCCAGAGCCTGGGCCCCCTCGGTTGTGTTGAAGACCAGCTGCACCTCGCCGTTCTTGAGGGCGTCGACGATGTGCGGGCGGCCTTCCAGCACCTTGTTGATCTTGCCGCAGGGGATGCCCTGCTCGACGAGATAGCGCTGGTTGCCCGAGGTCGCGATGATCTTGAAGCCGAGCTCGTGCAGCAGGCGGATCGAGTCGAGGATGCGCGGCTTGTCGTTGTCGCGCACCGAGACGAAGACGGTGCCCTGCGTCGGCACGATCGTGCCGGCGCCGAGCTGGCTCTTGGCGAAGGCGGTGGCGAAGGAGCGGTCGAGGCCCATGACCTCGCCGGTGGAGCGCATCTCCGGTCCGAGCAGGACGTCGACGCCGGGGAAGCGGGCGAAGGGGAAGACGGCTTCCTTCACGCCCATATGGCCGAGCTGCTTGGGCTTCAGGCCGAAGGAGTCGAGGCTCTCGCCGGCCATGACGCGGGCCGCGATCTTGGCGATCGGCTCGCCGATCACCTTCGCGACGAAGGGCACGGTGCGCGAGGCGCGCGGATTGACCTCGAGCACATAGACCTCGCCGTCCTTCAGCGCGTACTGGACGTTCATCAGGCCGCCGACGTCGAGGGCGAGCGCCAGCGCCTTGGTCTGGCGCTCGAGCTCGGCCAGCATCTCCGGCTGCAGCGAATAGGGCGGCAGCGAGCAGGCCGAGTCGCCCGAATGGATGCCGGCCTCCTCGATATGCTCCATGATGCCGGCGACATAGCTGGTCTTGCCATCGGCGAGGCAGTCGACGTCGACCTCGATCGCGTCCGACAGGTAGCGGTCGAAGAGCAGCGGGTTCTTGCCGAGAACGGTGTTGATCTGGCCGGTCTTGTCGTTGGGATAGCGCGCCTTGACGTCGGCGGGCACCAGCTCGGGCAGCGTGCCCAGCAGGTAGTCGCCGAGCTGGCTCTCCTCGCGGATGATCTGCATGGCGCGACCGCCCAGCACGTAGGACGGGCGCACGACCAGCGGATAGCCGAGTTCGCCGGCGATCAGGCGGGCCTGCTCGACCGAATAGGCGATGCCGTTCTTCGGCTGCTTGAGGCCGAGCTTGTCGAGGAGGCGCTTGAAGCGGTCGCGGTCCTCGGCGAGGTCGATGGCGTCCGGCGAGGTGCCGAGGATCGGGATATCCGCCTCTTCCAGCGCCCGGGCGAGCTTCAGCGGGGTCTGGCCACCGAACTGGACGATGACGCCCTTCAGCGTGCCGCGGGTTTTCTCGCGCTCAAGGATCTCGATGACGTCCTCGGCGGTCAGGCTCTCGAAATAGAGCCGGTCGGAGGTGTCGTAGTCGGTCGACACCGTCTCGGGATTGCAGTTGACCATGATGGTCTCGTAGCCCGCATCCGACAGGGCGAAGCAGGCGTGGCAGCAGCAATAGTCGAACTCGATGCCCTGGCCGATGCGGTTCGGGCCGCCGCCGAGGATGACGACCTTCTGCCGGTCGGAGGGCGCGGCCTCATCGGCGAGTTGACCCGCAAACGGGGCCTCGTAGGTCGAGTACATATAGGCGGTGGGCGAGGCGAACTCGGCGGCGCAGGTGTCGATGCGCTTGTAGGCCGGGCGCACGTCGAGGGCGCGGCGGGCTTTCGCCACCTCCGCCTCGGTCTTGCCCGTCAGCACGGCAAGGCGCGCATCCGAGAAGCCCATGGACTTCAGGCGGCGGAAGGCGCCGGCGGTGGTCGGCAGGCCCTTGGCGCGGACCTCGGCCTCGACATCGACGATGCCGCGGATCTGCTCGAGGAACCATGGGTCGATGCGGCAATAGGCGTGGATCTCCTGGTTGGAGATGCCGAGGCGCATGGCCTGGACGACCTTGAGCAGGCGGTCGGGGGTCGGCGTGCCGAGGGCGGCGCGGATGGCGTTCTTGTCGTCGCCCTTGCCGAGGCCCTCGATCTCGATCTCGTCGAGGCCGGTCAGGCCCGTCTCCAGGCCGCGCATCGACTTCTGCAGCGACTCCTGGAAGGTGCGGCCGATGGCCATGACCTCGCCCACCGACTTCATGGAGGTGGTGAGGACCGGGTCGGCGCCGGGGAACTTCTCGAAGGCGAAGCGCGGCACCTTGGTGACGACATAGTCGATGGTCGGCTCGAAGGAGGCCGGCGTCGCGCCGCCCGTGATGTCGTTGCGCACCTCGTCCAGCGTGTAGCCGACGGCGAGCTTTGCCGCGACCTTGGCGATGGGGAAGCCGGTCGCCTTGGAGGCGAGCGCCGAGGAACGCGACACGCGCGGGTTCATCTCGATGACGACGAGGCGGCCGTCGGCCGGGTTCACCGCGAACTGGACGTTGGAGCCGCCGGTCTCGACGCCGATCTCGCGCAGGACGCGGATCGAGGCGTCGCGCATGATCTGGTATTCCTTGTCGGTCAGCGTCAGCGCCGGCGCGATGGTGATGGAATCGCCGGTATGGACGCCCATCGGGTCGAGATTCTCGATGGAGCAGACGATGATGGCGTTATCCGCGCGGTCGCGGACCACCTCCATCTCGAACTCCTTCCAGCCGAGCACGCTCTCCTCGACCAGCACCTCGGTGGTCGGCGAGGCGTCGAGGCCGCGCTCGACGATCTCGATGAACTCGGCCTTGTTGTAGGCGATGCCGCCGCCGGTGCCGCCCATGGTGAAGGACGGACGGATGATGGCGGGCAAGCCGATGTCGTCGAGCACGTCGAGGGCGGCGCCCAGCGACTGGACGACATGGCTCTTCGGCGTCTGCAGGCCGATCTTGGCCATGGCCTGGCGGAAGCGCTCGCGGTTCTCCGCCTTGTCGATGGCGTCGGCGCGGGCGCCGATCATCTCGACGTCGAACTTCTCGAGGACGCCCATCTCCTCGAGCTTCAGCGCCGTGTTAAGCGCGGTCTGGCCGCCCATGGTCGGCAGCAGCGCGAAGCCGCCGGGAATGGCGTGGCGCTCCTTCTCGATGATCTTGGCGACGATTTCCGGCGTGATCGGCTCGATATAGGTCGCATCCGCCATGTTGGGGTCGGTCATGATCGTCGCCGGGTTCGAATTGACCAGGACGATGCGGTACCCCTCCTCCTTCAGCGCCTTCACGGCCTGGGTGCCCGAATAATCGAACTCGCAGGCCTGGCCGATGACGATCGGGCCGGCGCCGATAATCAGGATGGAGGAGATGTCGGTGCGTTTCGGCATGAGGCTCCGGCCCTTGGAAGGCTCGTTGGGTCAGGGACGCGCGGCGCAAAAAAAGAGGCCGGACTCCCCAAGAGCCAGCCTCCCGCAACCGCCTACCCTGAACGTCGGGTCGCGTGATTAAGCGGCCCCTATAGACGCCTTTCCCGCCGATGGGAAGCACTGGACCGCCCTCCCCGCCCGAGGCGGTGGACAAGCGACGCGAAAAGACCGCCGCGCCGGTCGGCGCGACGGCCTGGAGCCGGTCGACGGGCGATCAGGCGGTGACGTCGAAGAGCTTGGACGTGGTCGAGCCCGAGGTCGCCTCGCCCGAGGTGCCGTAGCCGGAGCCGAGCTTCTCCTGCAGCTGCTTCAGGAAGTCCTGCAGCGCCGTGCTCACCGCCGAATCGTTGGTGGTGATGGTGAAGGTCGTGGTGCCGCTGTCGCTGTCCTCGCCCGGCGGCGGGCCGGGCGGCGGACCGCCGGCACCATGCGGGCCGCCATGGCCGCGCGGGCCGCCCTGGAAAGTCTTGTCGAAGACGTCCTGGAGCTCCTTGGCCTGGTCCTCGGTGAGGGTGCCGGCATCGACCTGCTGGGCGATGAGGTCGCTGATCTTCTGCTTGGCCTCGTCCGGCGAGGGAGGCGCGGTACGGGTCGAGGAAAACGACCCGCGGTCGGCCTTCATGGCCTGGTCGATGGTGTCGAGGGCGCTGGACAGGGCGCTCTCGTCCGAGGACGAGACCGCGCCGGACGCGACCTGGGATGCGAGGGTATTTTGCAGCATGTCGCGCGGCGACAGCCGTTGCATGCCGTACGAGGACGATGAGATCGTCGTCGTCATGGGAGGCCTCCTGTGGATGGCGGTGGCAGGGGTTACGCTGACACCCACGAGGACGCGCCCGCAGCCTTAACGAGGCGTTATTCGCACGTATCACTTGGTTTCAGTTGATTTCCCATCCCGTCACGTGAAACAGACGGAAACAATTTTGCGTTTCCCGGCACCGCCCAGCTCCCCTAATCCTCGGCCCATGTCCACCGAGCCCCACATCCTGATCGTCGAGGACGACCGCGAGATTCGCGCCCTCATGGCGCGTCTGCTCAAGGCCAACGAGTTCCGCGTCTCCACCGCCAGCGATGGCCGCGAGATGGACCGGATCCTTGCCGACAGCCGCATCGACCTCGTCATCCTCGACGTGATGCTGCCGCAGGAGGACGGTCTGTCGATCTGCCGCCGCCTGCGCGCGCAGCGGCAGATCCCCATCATCATGGTCTCGGCCAAGGGCGAGGAGGTTGACCGGGTGATCGGCCTCGAGATCGGCGCCGACGACTACCTGGTAAAGCCCTTCGCAGCGCGCGAGCTTCTGGCGCGGGTGCGGGCGGTGATGCGCCGGACGTCGGGGCCGGCGGAGACGATGCCCGCGGATGCCGCCCACATCTTCCGTTTCCATGGCTGGAGCCTCGATGCGCTGCGGCGCACCCTGACGGACCCGGCCGGAGCCCGCGTCTCCGTCACCGATGGCGAGTTCGACCTGTTGCGGGTGCTCTGCCAGCGGCCCGGCCGCGTGCTCAGCCGCGACCAGCTCATCGACCTGACCCAGGGCCGCGCCGCCGGGCCGAACGAGCGCAGCATCGACATCCTTGTGGTCCGCCTCAGGCGCAAGATCGAGGCCGACCCGCAGCGGCCGGACTTCATCAAGACGGTGCGCTCGGGCGGCTACATGTTCACCCCGGACGTCGAGGCCTCGTGATGGCGCGCGAGGGCGGCCGGTTCTGGACACGCCTGCTGCCCGACCGGATCGCGACGCAGATCGCGCTGCTGGTTGTGGTCTCGGTGCTGTTGCTCCACGCGGCGGTCTACATCACTGTCGTCTCGATCCGCGGGGGCCCGCCTCCCGAGCATCCGGCCGAGACCACGGGCCGCGTTGCGGGCTTCCTGCAGATGCTCGATGCCGCGCCGATGGCCGACCGGGCGTCCCTCATCGCCCGGATGGGGCAGGTCTCGCCCGGCCTCAGCTTCACCTATCCGGCGGCACGCACGGCTGAGACGCCTTATGCCCGCGATCCGAGGGCTCACCACCTGCGCCGCCTGCTGCGCGGCAGTCTGGCGGTGGCCGAACCGGAGCAAAGCGACGAGCCACGACGCGTCAGGATCCCGGTCACCCTCAGCGACGGGACGGTAGTGGCGGTGACACTGCCCTTCGACCAGCCACCAGGCGGGCCTCCGGGGTTCGGCGGGGCGGTGATCGGAACCGGCATCTTCCTCCTGCTGATCCTCAGCCTCCTCGGCACGTGGACGGTCCTGTTTCTCCTTCGCCCCCTCCGGGCCATGGAAACGACCGTGGAAGCCTATGGCCGGGATGAGGCCCCCTCGCCCCTCCCCGAAACCGGGCCGCGCGAGATCCGCACGGTCGCCAAGGCCATCAACCGGATGCAGGAGCGCATCACGCGCCTCCTGGAGGATCGCACGCGCACTCTTGCCGCGGTCGGTCACGACCTGCGCACGCCGATCACCCGGCTGCGCCTGCGCGCCGACATGCTGGAGGACTCGCCCGAGAGGCAGCGGATGCTCGCCGACCTCGAGCAGATGGATGCCATGGTGCAGAGCGCCCTCACCCATCTGCGCGATGGCCGCGGGACCGGACAGACCGCGCCCTTCGATCTCCATAGCCTCCTGCAGACGATTGCCGACCGCTACCAGGACATCGGCAAACCCGTGACCATGGTGGAGACGGGCCGCCTTGCCGTGCGCGGCAGGGCCCTCGACATCGACCGCGCCGTCACCAACATCGTCGACAACGCCCTCAAATATGGCGAGACCGCCGCCATCGCTCTCTTCCGTGTCGGCGACAGCGCCGTGGTCGAGGTCAGCGACCAGGGTCCGGGCATTGCCGTCGATCGGCGCGAGGCCATGCTCCAGCCCTTCGTGCGGGGCGACGAGGCGCGCACCATGAATGACGCCGACGGCTTCGGCCTGGGCCTGTCGATCACCCGCGCCATCATCGAGGCGCATGGCGGCACGATCAGCTTCACGGACCGCAAGCCACAGGGCTTCACGGTCCGGGTGACCTTGCCGGTCGCCTGACGGCGGCTCTAGCGGGTGACGGCGACTTCCGGAACGGCGCGGGGCGACAGCTTCTCGGCCAGCGTGCGGGCGAGGTTCACGCCAACGCAGTAGTAGCTGGCATCGACCTGGTGCTGCTGGCCCTCGGCCGGCAGGACCTCCTCGGGGCGCAGCCGCCCTTCGCCGAGGAGCATCGCCACCATGTCGTTGCGGCGGAAGACCGGCGTGCCGGTCTCGACGGCGACCTCGTGGAGGGCGGCGACATAGGCGGGGTAGCTGGGGAAGCGCTCCATGCGCGGCAGCGGGATCTGGTCCATCAGGACCACGTCGACGCCGGCCTCGCGCAGCTTGGCGATGCCCTTGCGCAGGATGCGCTTGAAGCGGTCGATGCCGACATCGTTGATGGCGTCGAAAATGCCGGTCTGCCAGATGACAAGCTTCGGCTCCTCGCCAAGCACATCGTCATCGATGCGCTGGTACATCTGGTGGGCCGAATTGCCGGCGATACCGGCATTGACCACCTCGATCTGGTGGCCGGGGAGCAGGCGTCCCAGCTCCTGGCGGAGAATGGCAGGATAGGTGCGGTCCTGGCTGGAGGAACCGACGCCGAAGGTCGACGACGAGCCCAGCGCCACCACGGTGAGCTTGCCGCCATCGGCGATGAGGCTGCGGGAGGCCGCGAGGTCCCCGGCAAAGCCACGCATCTCGCGGGCGACGGTACAGGCGGTGTCGGCGCGCAGTTCGCTGGCGCCGGCGGCGGTGGCTGCGCCAGCGAGGATGAGGCCCGACGCGGCGAGCCGCACTAGCCTGTCCAACATCCTCACGCCGTCTTCACCTCGCCTGCCGTTGTTCCGGGGGCGGACGCCTTGGCCGTGGCGCCGCGATACCATTCAAGCACACTGGCCATCAGGAGCAAGCTGCCGATGCCAACGACGTTGACAGCAAGTTGCATGGCCCAGCCGCGCCCGATCTCGGTGAGCGCGAAGGTGCCGAGCAGCGACAGGATCACGCCGGAGCAGAAGAGCGGCAGCGAATGGCGGCCGGCCCGCTCCAGCATCGCGCCGGCGCCGGTGCGCAGCCAGCCGGCATCGCGCGGCACATGGGCGGCGATGAGGTAGGCCAGCGACAGGGCATGGGCGAGGCGCCACAGCGACAGATTGGTCTTGTCGAGGTCGAGGCGCCACTCGTCGGGCAGGACAACGGCCTCGAAGCCGGGAATGGCCGCCCAGGGCGCCGCACTGACGAGACCGAAGCCGACGACGCCGACCGCGGCGAGGGTCAGCAGCGGCGAGCGCGGCAGGGCAACGCCGCTCAGCAGGCCATGGCCGGCGACGACGCCGATCGTGAAGATCAGCTGCCAGGCGAAGGGGTTGAAGAACCAGCTGCCGCCGGTCGACAGGTTGGGCAGGGCCCAGCCGAACTCCCAGGCGGCGGCGTAGAGGCCGACCGACACCGCCATGGCCAGGGCCGGCGCCATCCGGGCGAGCACCCAGAGCAGCGGCAGCATGGCCAGCAGCAGCACGTAGAGCGGCAGGATGTCGAGATAGTTCGGCAGGAACAAAAGGGCGACCGTCTGGAGGATGGTCGTCGCCGGGTCCTGGAAGAAGGGCAGGATGGCCACGTGCTCGTAATAGAGCGGGTTGCCGAACCGCACGGCCATGAAGGCCACCGCCACGGCGGTGAAGACGAAGAGGCCGAGATGGGCGAGGTAGAGCTTCCAGATGCGCGCCACGACCTGCGCGGTGCCGGTGAGCCAGCCGCGCCGGTCCATCACGCCGCCATAGGCGAGCGCGGCGGAGAAGCCGGCGAGCAGGACGAAGGCCTCCGCCGCATCGGAGAAGCCCATGGACGAGGGCGTCAGGCGGATCAGCACATTGCCGGCGACATGGTCGATGAAGATGACCAGCAGGGCGAGGCCGCGGAAGACGTCCACGCGCAGGTCACGCTCCACGCGCACGGCGCCCGCGGGCGACGCACCGAGCCAGAACCAGGAACCGAGGCCGAGCGGACTGGACATGAAGGCCGTGAATGGAGACAGGGGACGGGCAGGAAGCAGGGATTTCGGGCAGACGACGTGCTGCACTGCGACAAGCCGATACCCGCTTATGGTCACCAAACCCTGAACACGCCAATCACGTCCCGCTGATCGCGCTCACGACTTCGCGAGCATGGCGGCGATTCGCTCGCGCACCAGGTCGGGGCGCTCCATCGGGAAGAAGTGCGTGGTCTGCGGATCCAGGGTCTCGGCGACAGTCCGTGGGGCGACGCGCACGACCTTGGCCGCGCCACCGACCACGGTGGAGCCGCTGCCGGCGGCGAGGATATGGACCGGCATGGGGACGCTCTTCAGCGCTTTCCAGGACGCGTGGCGCTGGGCCGAGAAGGTCGCGGATTCCCAGGCCGGGTTGCAGGCGAGGCGCACGCCCTCGGGGTCATCGACGAAGCCGCCCTCGACATAGGCCTCCAGGAACCCGGGGGTCCAGGTCGAGAAGGCCTTGCGGGTGCGGTAGGTCGCCAGCGCCTCGGCCTTGGACGGGAAGACCGGGCGGCGCTTGGCGGCGCCGACGGCGAGGCCGAAGCGGCGCGACCGGGCCCTGCCCCAGGGGGTGTAGAGGGCGAGCCGCACGGCCGGCGGCATGAAGACGGGATCGAGCAGCACCAGCCCCCTCACCGCCCTGGGTCGCTGGCTGGCGGCGAGGAGCGACACCATGCCGCCCATAGAGTGGCCGGCGAGCACGACCGGCGGCGCCCCCTCCGGCACCCAGCGATCAAGCACCGCGATGATGTCCCGGGCGTAGGGCCACCAGTCGATCAGGCCGGCGGGATCGGCAGGAAGGGTCGAGAGGCCGTGGCCGCGCTGGTCGATCGCGGCGATGGCGGTGGTCTCAGCCAGCGGCGCCAGCAGCGGGTCGTAGGTCAGCGCGTTGAAGCCGGTCGCGTGCAGGAAGATCAGGTCGGGCGCGCCGTCCTGGCGCCCCCAGCGCAGGACGGACAGGGCGCCATCGTCCATAGCGAGGTCGGACCGGCGGGCGGCCGTTGGGAAAATGTCGGACATGCGGGCCGCCTTGCGGTTTCTGGCCGTCAGTCGGCCGGCGGAATCTCGAGCGGCACCGCGGCCTCGTCCTTGACCTGGCCGAGGGTCAGGACAGTGCGGACATTGCGCACATTGGGCGTCGCGGTCAGCTCACCGACGAAATGCTGGAAGCTCGCGAGGTCAGGGGCGACGCATTTCATCACGAAGTCGAAATCGCCGGAGACCGTGTGGCACTCGCGGATGACCGGCCAGTGCCGCACCTTCTCGGCGAAGGCGTTGAGGTCGGCCTCGGCCTGGCTGGCGAGATGGACCATGGCGAAAACGGTGACGCCGTAGCCGAGGCGCTCGGCCGCCAGCAGCGCACGGTAGCCGCGGATGACGCCCATTTCCTCAAGGGCCCTGACGCGCCGCAGGCATGGCGGTGCGGAAATGCCGACGCGGCTTGCCAGCTCGACATTGGTCATCCGGCCGTCGGCCTGGAGCTCCCTCAGGATCTTCCAGTCGATGGCGTCAAGGCGTGCCTTCACGGGGCGCGTCTCCGGTTTGGCGAGCGGCGGGGCTTGCCAGCCGGATAGCGCAGCCCCCCTGCCCGCGCAACAAAATTTCGCCGCAACCCTGCCCCACGTGATAGGGGTTGCGTATAGGGGCCAACGTGCGGCTTGTGACTTTTGCCCGTGCCGCGCGTTGACCATCATCCGCGCTGTTTTTTGCGACGACTGATTTTCAGAGGCTTGCCATGAGCTTGATCGATCTCGACCGCCTTCGGTCGACGCCCTTGCAGACCGACCCCTACGACTATGTCGTGGTGCCGAATTTCGTGAAGGTCGAGCGGCTGCAGGACATCCTGAAGGACTATCCCGACGTTCCCGGCCCGGGATCGCATCCGCCGTCCGTTCTCGACATCCGCGGCGACTTCAAGGCCCTGATGGACGAGCTCGACGAGGAGCCCTTCCGCCGCATCGTCGAGGAGAAGTTCGGCGTCGACCTGACGAACCGGCCGACCATGTACACGGTGCGCGGCTATACCCGTGCCACGGACGGTAAGATCCACACCGATTCCGAGACCAAAATCATCACCGTCCTGCTCTACATGAACGATGACTGGGACGCCGATGGCGGGCGCCTGCGCATCCTGCGCAGCGGCAGCGACCTCAACGACTATGTCGCGGAGATCCCGCCGCATGGCGGCACGCTGCTGATCTTCAAGCGCTCGGACACGTCCTGGCACGGCCATGAGCCCTTCGCCGGCAAGCGCCGCGCCATCCAGATGAACTGGGTCACCAGCCAGTCCGTCGTCGATCACGAGCAGGGCCGTCACGCCCGCTCGAGCCGGTTCAAGAAGTTCATCCGCATGATCACCGGCAAGGCCGCCTGAGGGTCTTCACGCATCGCATGTCGCGGCCCGCGTATCGGCATGCGATGCGTCTCATTCAGAAATCTGACGAATTCCATCAACGCTTTTCGTCGCAGGTCTGGGGAACAAGCCCCATTCAGCCTTGCGTGGCGTGCATAGCTACTCCACATTACCGGCCATCCGAGAGCGGTTTTTCCCTCCTTCCCCGGCCGGACATCATGGGCATCCAGCACGAGCGCGTCGTCATCATCGGGTCCGGTCCTGCCGGCTACACCGCAGCGATCTACGCCGCCCGCGCCATGCTCAAGCCGGTCCTGATCCAGGGCATCCAGCCGGGCGGCCAGCTCACCATCACCACCGACGTCGAGAACTATCCGGGCTTCGCCGATGTGATCCAGGGCCCCTGGCTCATGGAGCAGATGGAGAAGCAGGCGGCCCATGTCGGCACGCGCATCGTCTATGACCATGTCTCGGCGGTGGACCTGAAGCAGCGGCCATTCCGGCTCACCTGCGAGAGCGGCGCGGTCTATGAGACCGAGGCGCTGATCATCTGCACCGGCGCCCAGGCCAAGTGGCTGGACCTGCCGTCCGAGCAGAAGTTCCGCGGCTTCGGCGTCTCGGCCTGCGCCACCTGCGACGGTTTCTTCTACCGCAACAAGCAGGTGCTGGTGGTCGGCGGCGGCAACACCGCCGTCGAGGAGGCCCTGTTCCTCACCAATTTCGCCGCCAAGGTGACCGTGGTTCACCGGCGCGACTCCTTCAAGGCCGAACGCATCCTGCAGGACCGCCTCTTTGCCCATCCGAAGATCGAGGTGGTCTGGGATTCGACGCTGGACGAGATCCTCGGCCGCGACGACCCGGCCGCCGTGACCGCCGCCCGCCTGCGCAACGTCAAGACCGGCGAGACGCGGGACCTGCCGGTCGACGGCGTCTTCATTGCCATCGGCCATGCGCCGGCGGTCTCGCTCTTCGAGGGGCAGCTCCGCCAGAAGCCTTCGGGCTATCTGTGGACCGCCCCCGATTCCACCGCAACGGACATTCCCGGCGTCTTCGCCGCGGGTGACGTGACGGACGACATCTACCGGCAGGCGGTCACCGCTGCCGGCATGGGATGCATGGCCGCGCTCGAAGCAGAACGGTTCCTCGCCCACCACGCGACGATCCGCCAAGCCGCAGAATAAGACGCACAAGGCAGCCGGCTCCGGGGGATAGAATGGACTGGGACAAGCTGAGGATTTTCCACGCCGCCGCCGCAGCCGGCAGCTTCACCCACGCGGCCGATACGCTGGGGCTCTCCCAGTCGGCGGTGTCACGACAGGTCTCCTCGCTGGAGCAGGACCTGAAGGTACCGCTGTTCCACCGCCATGCGCGCGGTCTCGTTCTCACCGAGCAGGGCGAGCTTCTCTATCACACGGCGCAGGACGTGCTGATGAAGCTCGAGAGCGCCAAGGTGAAGCTCACCGATTCGAAGGAGCGCCCAAACGGTGAGCTGAAGGTCACGACCACGGTCGGCCTCGGCACCGCCTGGCTCGCCCCGCGTCTGGGTGAATTCCTCGACCTCTATCCCGACATCCAGATCAAGATGATCCTCACCGACGAGGAGCTCGACCTGTCGATGCGCGAGGCCGATGTCGGCATCCGCGTCCGCCAGCCGGTGCAGCCGGACCTGATCCAGCGCAAGCTGTTCCAGATCAAGTTCCACGCCTTCGCGTCGTCGGACTACCTGAAGCGCCACGGCACGCCCAAGGGCGCGGCCGAACTCGACGGCCACCGCATCCTCGCCTTTGGCGGGCGGGCGCCGAACTACATGCAGAACGTCACCTGGCTCTCGACCGCCGGGCGCAACGGCATGGCGCCGCGCTCCTTCGCCATGACGATCAACAACATTTCCGGCCTGGTGGCGGCGGTGGAGAACGGCATCGGCATCGCCGTGCTGCCGGACTACCTCATCCGCGACGGCTCGGGGCTGGTGCAGATCCTCGACGAGGAGGAGATGCCGGTGCTCGACGCCTGGTTCGTCTATCCGGAAGAGCTGAAGTCGGTCGCCCGCGTGCAGGTGTTCCGCGACTTCCTGGTCTCCAAGGCCTCGCGCTGGCCGGGCTGAGGCGGTCGCAGGCACCATTCGGGGGCCAGTACCCCGGACTGAGCACTGGAACCTCCCACCGTCATGCCCGGCCTTGTGCCGGGCATCCACGAATTCTTTGGTGAAGCCACGTGTTCAAGTCGTGGATCGCCGGGACAAGCCCGGCCATGACGACCAGGACAGTGCGAGGACCGGCTGGCGGCCCGGCAGTCTAGCCCGCCGGAAAACTCACCCCGCCGAGAGCCGGGCCTCCAGCGCCTCGATCCGGGCCTTCAGCGCCTCGTTCTCCTCGCGCGCCTTCACCGCCATCTCGCGCACCGCCTCGAACTCCTCGCGGCTCGGCAGGTCCATGTCGCGCAGCAGGCGCTCGGCCTGGGTCTTCACGAAGGTGTCGGCCTCGCGCTTCATGCCCTGGGCGAAACCGGCGGCGTCGGTCATGAACTTGGCGAACTCGTCGGCGATGCGGTCGGTGGTCTGGGTCATGGAACGCGCCTCCTCGGCGTCGTGATGGGTCTGTGAGAGGGTATGGGGACCCCGCCGCGCCGTTGCAAGGGCTCGCGGCGTCATCGCGCCGGTCTTGACCGCGTCACGGCCCGCGGGCACAGCACCGCCATGCCGCTGCTCGCCCTGCCCTTCCCCGTGATCGACCCGGTGCTGATCGAGATCGGCCCGCTCGCCATCCGCTGGTATGCGCTCGCCTATATCGCCGGCTTCCTCTTCGGCTGGTGGCTGGCGAAGCGCCTGCTCGCCACCGACCGGCTCTGGGCCGGGGGCAAGGCGCCGATGCCGCCGGCGGCCATCGATGACGCCATCGTCTGGGCGGCGCTGTGCGGCATTCTCGGCGGCCGCCTCGCCTTCGTGCTCATCTACAATCTCGACTATTACATCGCCCATCCGGCAGCGATCATCGCGGTCTGGGAAGGCGGCATGGCCTTCCATGGCGGCATCGTCGGCGCGGTGGTCGGCCTGTTCATCTTCGCCCGCCGCAATTCCCTGCCCGTCCTGCCGTTGATCGACCTCGCGGCCATCGTCGCGCCGATCGGCATCGCGCTCGGGCGGCTCGCCAACTTCATCAAGCCGGAGCTGTGGGGCCGCGTCACCGATGTGCCCTGGGGCATCATCTTCCCCGGCGCCGGGCCCGATCCGCGCCATCCGAGCCAGCTCTACCAGGCGGGAACGGAAGGCCTCCTGCTCTTCGTCGTCCTGCTCATCATCGCCCGCTCCGGCGGATTGAAGCGCCCGGGCTTCCTCGCCGGCTGCTTCGGCATCGGCTATGGCCTTGCCCGATCCTTCGGCGAACTCTTCCGCCAGCCCGACCCGCAGCTCGGCTTCCTCTTCGCCGGGGCGACCATGGGCCAGCTGCTGTCGGTGCCGCTGATCGCCGTGGGCCTGTGGCTGGTGCTGCGGTCGCGCCGCGCCGCCCCATGACGGCGCTCGCCGAGGATCTTGCCGCGCTGATCGCCAGCGAGGGCCCGATTCCCGTCGATCGCTACATGGCGCTGGCGCTCGGCCACCCGCGCCACGGCTACTACATGACGCGCGACCCCTTCGGCACGGCCGGGGACTTCATCACCGCGCCAGAGATCAGCCAGGTCTTCGGCGAGCTGATGGGGGTCTGGGCGGCTTCGGCCTGGGAGGTCATGGGGCGGCCGGAGACGGTCAGGCTGGTCGAGATCGGGCCCGGACGCGGCACGCTGATGGCGGACCTCCTGCGCATGGCGAAGGCCCTGCCGGCCTTCGCCGCGGCCCTGGATGTTCATCTCGTCGAGACCTCGCCGGTGCTCATCGCCCGCCAGCAGGCGACGCTCGCTGGTCTGCCGGCCAGCTGGCATCGCGGCCTTGATACGGTTCCACAGGGGCCGACCATCCTCATCGCCAATGAATTCCTCGACGCCCTGCCGATCCGGCAGTTCGTGCGCGTTGACGAGGGCTGGCGCGAGCGGCTGGTCGGCATGCGCGATGGCGCCCTCGCCTTCGGCCTGTCGCGCGACCCGGCGCCGCCCGGCCTTGTCCCGGAGGCCCTGCGCACGGCCTCGCCGGGCACGCTGGTGGAGATCTGCCCGGCCTTCGCCTCGCTCGCGGCGGCCCTCGCGGCCCGCGGTGCGCCACTTGCCGCCCTCTTCATCGACTATGGCCATGCGACAAGCCGCGGCGGCGAGACCCTGCAGGCGGTGAAGGCGCATCGTCCCGTCGATCCACTCGCCGAGCCGGGCGAGGCCGACCTCACCGCCCATGTGGATTTCGCCGCCTTCGCCACCGCGGCGCGCAAAGCCGGGTTGGCGGCAGGACCCGTCGTCCCCCAGCGCGACCTGCTCTTCGGGCTGGGGCTGGCGGCGCGGGCGGAGCGGCTCGCCAGCGCGCGGCCCGAGGCCTTCGAGACCCTGCGCGCCGGGGTCGAGCGCCTCATCGACCCGGCTCCCACCGGCATGGGCGCGCTGTTCAAGGCGATCGCTATTGCGAGCGACGCGGCCCTGCTGGCGCGGCTGCCGCTCGTCGATTGACAGTCCGGGGCGAAGCAGCTTTCGCTTCCCCCATGTACGTGACCTCTGGCACCCTCTCCGCCCTGCCCGGCATCCGCCATGCCTTCTTCACCCGCGAAGGCGGCGTGTCGGAGGGGCTCTATGCCTCGCTGAATGCCGGGCTCGGCTCGGCCGACCATCCCGACCGCGTCCGCGAGAACCGGCGGCGGATGGCGGAGACGCTCGGCGTCGGCCCGGATGCGCTGATCTCCTGCTACCAGATCCATTCGGACCTCGTGGTCGTCGCGGAGCGGCCGCATGACGGCGGCGAGCGGCCGAAGGCCGATGCCGTGGTGACGAAAGTTCCGGGCATTGCCTGCGGGGTCGCCTCGGCCGATTGCGGCCCGGTGCTCTTCGCCGATGCCGAGGCGGGCGTCGTCGGCGCCGCCCATGCGGGCTGGAAGGGCGCCATCGGTGGCATCCTGGAGGCAACCATCGTCGCCATGGAGAAGCTCGGCGCCGATCGCAGCCGCATCCGCACCGCCATCGGCCCGCTCATCCGCCAGCCGAGCTATGAGGTGAGCCAGGCCTTCGTCGACCAGTTCCGCAGTGCCGACGAGGCCTATGGCCGCTTCTTCGCGCCAGGCAAGCCCGGCCATGCGCAGTTCGACCTGCCGGGCTTTATCGCCCATCGCCTGACGGCGGCCGGTGTCGCGGCCGTCGATGATCTCGGCCTCGACACCTATCCGGACGAACAGCGCTTCTACTCCTACCGGCGCACGACGCATCGTCACGAGGCGGATTACGGCCGCCACATCGCGGGAATCGCCCTTCAGGGCTGAAGCGTATCGCCAGGCGGCACGCAGAGCCCCGCGGAATCGTCACTCTCCCGTCACACCCTGTTGATTGCGCTGTTGCTTGCCGCGCTGCGGCATTGTGGCAGGGGGGACAGGTTGCTAAGAGGGCGCCACCGTCGCCGCCGCGAGAAACGTTCCAATGTCGCGAAAATCCGGGATCAAGATCGTTTCCGGCAACTCAAACCGGCCGCTTGCAGAAGCGATCGGTGCCTATCTGAACACGTCGCTCACCAAGGCCTCCGTGCGGCGTTTCGCCGACATGGAGATCTTCGTCGAGATCCAGGAGAACGTGCGCGGCGAGGACGTCTACATCGTCCAGTCCACGTCCTTCCCGACGAACGACCACCTGATGGAGCTGCTGATCATCTGCGACGCGCTGCGCCGGTCCTCGGCCAAGCGCATCACCGCGGTGATCCCCTATTTCGGCTATGCCCGCCAGGACCGCCGGTCGGGCTCCCGCACGCCGATCTCGGCCAAGCTGGTGGCGAACCTCATCACCCAGGCCGGCGCCGACCGCGTCATGACGCTCGACCTCCATGCCGGGCAGATCCAGGGCTTCTTCGACATCCCGACCGACAACCTCTTCGCCGCGCCCCTGCTCGCCAAGGACATCAAGGAGAGCCGCAGCATCGAGGACGTCATGGTCGTCTCGCCTGACGTCGGCGGCGTGGTGCGCGCCCGCGCGCTCGCCAAGCGCATCGACGCCCTTCTCGCCATCGTCGACAAGCGGCGCGAGCGCCCGGGCGAGAGCGAGGTCATGAATGTCATCGGCGATGTCGAGGGCAAGAGCTGCATCCTCGTCGACGACATCGTCGATTCCGGCGGCACGCTGGTGAATGCCGCCGAGGCGCTGCTCGCTCGCGGCGCCAAGGACGTCTCGGCCTACATCACCCACGGCGTGCTGTCCGGCGGCGCGGTCGCCCGCATCACCGCCTCCAAGCTGAAGGAGCTGGTGATCACCGATTCCATCCAGCCGACCGAGGCCGTGCGCGTCGCCCGCAACATCCGCACCCTCTCGGTCGCCACGCTCATCGGCGAGGCCATCGCCCGCACGGCGAGCGAGGAGAGCGTGTCGAGCCTCTTCGACTGAGGCTCTAGCGCAGCGCCTTCAGCCTGGCCTCGACCTTGTCGAGGAAGGCCCGTCGCTCGGCATCTCCCGCCGTGTCCATCTGGTGCAGCGCCAGCCAAAGGGTCCGGCAGCGCGGATTGACGAGCGGGCGCAGCCCCCGCAGCAGCGTCCGGCGGCCGGGCTCGGCCATGACGAGCCGCCACCACCACCAGGGCGAGCCCAGCGTCGAGACCGCGCCGATGAAGCGGATCTGCGTCAGCACGCGGCCGATGGGCTTGCCCCCCGAGGGCATGGTGAAGGTGGCATGCGGCACCCAGACGCGGTCGAGCCAGCCCTTGAGCATGGCGGGGAGGCCATACCACCAGGTCGGATAGACGAAGAGCAGGCCCTCGGCCCACCGCAGGGCGTCGAGATGGGCGGCGACGGGGGCCTCGTTGAGCCCTTGCGTGTGATAGTCCCGCCGCTCCTGCGCATCCATGACGGGGTTGAAACCCTCGCCGTGGAGGTCGATGAGCCGGGTTTCGTGGCCCGCGGCGGCAAGCGCCGCAAGCGCGCGGTCGCGCACCGCGGCGGTGAAGCTCTCGGGACAGGGATGGCAATAGACGACGAGCATGCGCATGGCGGCACCACGGTCAGAATCGCTGTGGCGACAGGGTGCACGAGCGGCGCGGGGATGCTAGACGGCGGGCCATGGCTCCTCCCCTTCTTCAGCTCCAGGACATCGCCCTCACCTTCGGTGGCACGCCCTTGCTCACCGCCGCCGCGCTGTCGGTGGAGGCCGGCGACCGGCTGGCGCTGGTCGGCCGCAACGGTTCGGGCAAGTCGACGCTGCTGAAGATCGCCGCGGGCCTGGTGGAGGCTGATTCCGGCAGCCGCTTCGCCCAGCCGACGGCGACGATCCGTTACCTCCTTCAGGAGCCGGACCTCTCGGCATATCCGACCACCCTCGCCTACGTGGAGAGCGGCCTCGGGCCGGGCGATGACCCATATCGCGCCCGGATGCTGCTGGAGGAACTGGGGCTGACCGGCGAGGAAGGCACCGCCTCGCTTTCCGGGGGCGAGGCGAAGCGCGCGGCGCTCGCCCATGCCATCGCGCCGGAGCCGGACGTGCTCATCCTCGACGAGCCGACCAACCACCTCGACCTGCCGGCCATCGAATGGCTGGAAAAGACGCTGAAGCGCCTGCCCTCGGCCATCGTCATGATCAGCCATGACCGGCGGTTCCTGGAAAACCTGTCGCGCACCACCGTCTGGCTCGACCGCGGCGTCACGCGGCGGCTCGAGAAGGGCTTTGCCCATTTCGAGGCCTGGCGCGACGAGGTGCTGGAGCAGGAGGAGAAGGAGCAGCACAAGCTCGACCGGCAGATCGCCCGCGAGGAGCACTGGCTGCGCTATGGCGTCTCGGCGCGGCGCAAGCGCAATGTCCGCCGCCTCGCCAACCTGCACACCCTGCGCAAGGATTTCCGCGAACACCGCAAGGCCGTCGGCACCGTGTCGATTTCGGTGAGCGATGCCGACCTGTCGGGCAAGCGCGTCGTCGAGGCGCGCGGCATCTCCAAGCATTTCGGCGACGGCGCGATTGTCGACAACCTCACCATCCGCATCCTGCGGGGCGACCGGCTCGGCATTGTCGGGGCGAATGGCGCGGGCAAGACCACGCTGGTCAAGATGCTGACCGGTGTGCTGCCCCCCGATTCAGGGTCGATCGAGCTCGGCACCAACCTCGCCATGGCCAATCTCGACCAGAAGCGCGACGAACTCGACCCGGCCATGCCGCTCGCCGAGGCGCTGACGCGCGGGCGCGGCGACTACGTGACGATCAATGGCGAGAACCGCCACGTCGTCGGCTACATGAAGGACTTCCTCTTCGCTCCCGAACAGAAGGGCACGCCGCTGGGTGTCCTGTCCGGCGGCGAGCGCGGCCGGCTGATGCTGGCGCGGGCGCTGGCAAGCCCGGCGAACCTGCTGGTCCTCGACGAGCCGACCAACGACCTCGACCTCGAGACCCTCGATCTCCTGCAGGAGATGCTGACGGATTTCCCCGGCACGGTGATCCTCGTCTCCCATGACCGCGACTTCCTCGACCGCGTCTGCACCTCGGTGCTGGTGAGCGAAGGCGCGGGACGCTGGATCGAATATGCCGGCGGCTATTCGGACATGGTGATGCAGCGCGGGGCGGGCGTCTCGGCCCGCACGGTGGAGAAGCCGAAGGCCGAGAGCGCCGCCGCTCCCGCGCCACGCACCGAGAAGCCGGCGGACCAGCAGCGCCGGAAGCTGTCCTTCAAGGACAAGCACGACCTCGACACCCTGCCCGCCCGGATGGAGGCGCTGCAGCGCGACATCACCAAGCTGCAGGCGATCCTCGCCGATCCCGGCCTCTATGCCCGCGACCGCGCCGCCTTCGACAAGGCGAGCGCCGCAATGACCAAGGCGCAGGGCGACTTGTCGGCGGCCGAGGACCGCTGGCTGGAGCTGGAGATCCTCAAGGAGAGCCTCGAGGCCTGACCGCCTCAGGCGGCGCCGCCGGCGAAGCGCTCGTTGAAGGAATAGCCCGAGCCGCGCACGGTGCGGATCGGATCCGCCTCCCGGCCGCGCTTCACCGCCTTGCGCAACCGGCCGATATGGACGTCGACCGTGCGCTCGTCGATGTAGACGTCGCGGCCCCAGACGCCGTCCAGCAGCTGCTCGCGGGTATAAACCCGGCCCGGCGACTGCATGAGGAATTCCAGCAGGCGGAACTCGGTGGGCCCAAGATTGATCTCACGGCCGGCGCGGTGGACGCGGCGCGTCTCGCGGTCGAGCTCGATGTCGCCGGACTTGAGGACGCTGGAGAGATGCTCGGGCTTGGCCCGGCGCAGCAGGGCGCGGATGCGGGCGAGCAGCTCGGGAACCGAGAAGGGCTTCACCACATAGTCGTCGGCGCCGGTGGCGAGCCCGCGCACGCGCTCGCCCTCCTCGCCGCGCGCGGTGAGCATGATGACCGGCAGGCGCTCCGTCTCCGGACGCACGCGGATGCGGCGGCAGAGCTCGATGCCCGAGAGGCCCGGCAGCATCCAGTCGAGCAGGACGAGATCCGGCACCGCCTCGCGCAACCGCACTTCGGCCTCATCGCCGCGCCCGACCACCTCGACCTGATAGCCTTCAGCCTCGAGGTTGTAGCGCAGGAGGACGGTGATCGGCTCTTCGTCTTCGACCACCATGATGCGTGCGGTCATCGCTCGCTCCGTTTCGTCGCAGGCCGTGCCCGTGCGGGGCTCACGCCACCGGAACCATGCTGATCGTGTCGAGCTTCGGGCGCTCGTCGACCAGGGCCACGCCATTGACCATGTAGTGGATGGTCTCGGCGATGTTGGTGGCGTGGTCGCCGATCCGCTCCAGGTTCTTGGCGCAGAACAGGAGGTGGGTGCAGGGACCGATGTTGCGGGGATCCTCGAGCATGTAGGTGAGCAGCTCGCGGAACAGGGAATTGTAGAGGGCGTCGATGTCGCCGTCGGCGCCCCAGACCTCGAGGGCGGCCGCGACGTCGCGCTGGGCATAGGCGTCGAGCACCTGCTTCACCCGCTCCATGGCGAGGCGGGCCATGGCGTCGAAGCCGCCGGTGACCTTCGGAAGCGACTGCGTGCCGTTCATGGCGAGAACGCGCTTGGCATTGCTCTTGGCGAGGTCGGCGATGCGCTCGAGGTCGGCCGCGATGCGCAGGGCGCCGACGATCTCGCGCAGGTCGATGGCCATGGGCTGGCGCTTGGCGATGATGAGGATGCCGACCTCCTCGATCTCGCGCTGCAGCGCATCGACCTGGCCATCGGCGGCGCGCACCTGCTGGGCGAGCGCGTGGTCGTTGCGCATGAGCGCATCGATCGACCCGACGATCTGCTTCTCGGCGAGCCCGCCCATCTCCGCGACGCGCTGGGCCAGGCCCTTGAGCTCATTCTCGTAGGCGCTGACGGTGTGTTCGGTCATGGCAGGCTCCAACAGCTGGCGGCCGGGTCGGTCCACGGCGACCGCGGGCCTCTTCTAGGCCCCTCCCGTGACGCATCAATGACACTTGTTACGCCGCGATTTCAATATGTTGACAGATTTACGACGAGCCGCCCTCAAACAGGGGCTGCGCCATCCGGCGGCGTGGCGGCGGCCGCCGTTTCATCGCTGGCGAGCTCCAGCCGGACCGTGAAGGCCGCTCCCTCCCCGGGCGTGCTGGCGATGGAGAGCTTGCCGCGGTGGCGGTTGACGATGTGCTTGACCAGAGCGAGGCCGAGGCCGGTCCCGCCCTTGTCGCGGCTCGATGCGACATCGACACGGTAGAAGCGCTCGGTGAGGCGCGGCAGGTGCTCGGCGGGAATGCCGGGACCGAAATCGCGAACGGTCACCACGGCCTCGGTCGGCCGGCCATCCCGTCCCTCGGCATCGAGCGAGACGACCACGCGGCCGCCGGCCCCGCCATATTTCACCGCGTTCTGGACAAGGTTCTCGAAGAGGCGGAACAGTTCGTCGGCATCGCCGCGCACCCGGAGGGCCGCCTCGGCGGCCGCGATCTCGATGGTGACGCCCTGGTCGGCCGCGCCCTGGACGAGGGTGTCGCGGAGCTGCGCGATGAGGCTGACGAGATCAACGATCTCGGTCGGCCGCACATGCTCGTTCAGCTCCACCCGCGACAGCGACAGGAGGTCGTCGATGAGGCGCGACATGCGCCGCGCCTGGGTCAGCATGATGTCGAGGAAGCGGTCGCGGGCCGCGGGGTCGTTGCGCGCGGGTCCCTGGATCGTCTCGATGAAGCCGAGAACCGACGCGAGGGGCGTGCGCAATTCGTGGCTGGCATTGGCGACGAAGTCGGCGCGCAGCCGCTCCAGCCGCCGCTCCTCGGTGAGGTCGCGCAGCACCATGAGGATGTAATCGGGGCGCACGCCGTCGCGGGCCTCGGAGGTGATGGCCACTGGCACCGCGTCGACCCCGAACCAGCGCGCCACCGGAACGCGCTCCTGATAGTCGATGACCTGCGGCGTGTTGGCGGCGAGCGCCCTGCGCACCACGTCGACGACCTCCGGTGCGCGCAGGAAGAGCATCAGCGGCTCGCCCCGGCGCAGGCCCGGCAGCAGGCGGGTGGCCGCGGCATTGTGGGTGCGGACGACGAGCTTGGGGTCGAGCAGCACCGCGGGGACCGGCATGGCGGCCATCAGGCCCTCCACCGTCAGATCTGTGAGGCGGGCGGCGCGGCGGGCGAGCAGCGTCTCCTCCAGCGGCGCACGACCCTTCGGCCGCAGGCGCACCACGAAGCCGGCGAGGACGACGGTCAGGCCGGCGCCGAGCGCGAAGGGCCAGGACAATCCGGCGCCGAAGATCAGCGTCGCCGCCAGGGTGAGCGCGCATGCATAGAGGAACCAGCGTCCGGCCCAGCCCTCGCGCCAGTTCCTGTCGATCTCCTCGGTCATGCGCTGGTCCTTTGCCGACCCTTGCGGCCTGCCATGGCGGCGAGACGGGAGGATGACGGCATGTCAGTCGCGCCGGAAGGCGACGCTGGCGACCCAGCCGGTGACAAGCGCCAGCATGGCGGCGGCAAGCCCGTAGAACAGGCCCTGATCCCGCGCGGCATTGGCGACGAAGGCCTCGAAGCCGGTCTTGGCCACTTCGAAATTGGTGCTCTCGCGGGCGAGGATGACGCCGCCGGAGATGAGATAGATATCCACGTCGAAGGTGCCAACCGGGGTGTTCGGCACGATCGGGATGTTGGCGCGGAACAGATTCGGCGTGAGGAAGGTCACGCCGGTGGGGTTCTCGACATAGAGGCCCTTGGCGCGGTTGATGCGCAGGAAAGCCTCGCGGAAGGCCGGCGTCATGTTGGGGTTGGTGCCGAGCCGCGGCGTGATCGCGGTGATGGCGTCGATGCCGATCTGCTGACGGGCCCTGAGGTCGAGATCGGCGAGATCGGATGCCGGCTTGTTGCCGAGCAGCGCATAGAAGCTCGGCACATCGACGAACTCGCGGCCGTCGGTGTTCATCCAGATGCCGAAGACCCTGGACTTCTGCCGGGTCACGACGCGGGCCTTTGGCCCGCGGACCACCACGGCAAGGTCATAGCCGCCGGCGCGCGAAATCGTCTGCGCGTCGCGCTCGATGGCGCCGAACAGCACGATCTGGGAGCCGACGAAATTGGAGGTGATCTGCAGCCGGTGGGTCGAGAGCGAGGTGATCATCGTCTCGGCGCGAGCCGTCCCGGCGGCCAGCAGCAGCACCAGCAGGGCGGCCAGCCGGCTCATGTGCGGCCAACCCATTCGATGACGGTGTTGGAGAAGGGATCGTCCGGCTGCACCACGAGGTCGATGAGGAAGCGGACGCCGACAGCCAGCACGACGAGGCCGAGGAGGAGGCGCAGTTCCTCGCCCTTCATGGCGAGCGAGGTGCGGGCGCCGAACTGCGCGCCGATGACCCCGCCGATCATCAGCAGCAGGGCAAGAACCACATCCACCGAGGCATTGGTGATCGCGTGGAAGACCACCGCCATGAGCATGGTCGCGAGGGTCTGCAGGCTCGAGGTGCCGATGACGACGGTGGTGGAGACGCGCAGCAGGTAGATGAGCGCCGGCACCAGCAGGAAGCCGCCGCCAATGCCCATCATCGAGCCGAGAAAGCCGATGCCAAGGCCGATGGCGATGACGGGAATGGCCGAGACGGTGATGCGCGAGCGCGGGAAATGCATGACGAAAGGCAGCGACGAGGCGATGCGGCGGTCGCGCGCCGGCGGCAGCTTCGGCGGCTCGCCGGACCGGGCGCGCCGGATGGCACGGCCGCTCTCGATGACCATGAGCAGGCCGATGCCGCCGAGCAGGGTCACGTAGGAGAGCGCGATGAACAGGTCGAGCTGGCCTTCCCGACGCAAGAGCGAGAAGACGAGGACGCCGGCCGCGGTGCCGACCATGCTGCCGGAGAGCAAGACCCCCACCAGCTTGGCGTCCACCGCGTTCTTGCGCCAGTAGCTGAGCGTGCCGGAGAGCGAGGAGGCGGCGATCTGGCCGGAGACCGAGGCGACGGCCACGGCCGGCGGGATGCCGATGAAGATGAGGAGCGGTGTCAGAAGGAAGCCGCCGCCCACCCCGAACATGCCGGAGATGAAACCGATCGCCAGCCCCATGCCCAGGATGAGGAGCATGTTGACGGGCAGTTCGGCGATGGGAAGGTAAAGCTGCACGACAATCCCCGATCCGGGTGTGCAGCCATCGAAGGCCGGAAAAAGGCGGCGGCGTCAAGGCCGAACCGCGTCGCGGCACGGCCTTGCGGCGCAGGGCTAGTATGAGCGCGGCATGCCGAGCACGTGTTCGCCGACATAGGCGAGGATGAGGTTCGTCGAGATGGGCGCCACCTGGTAGAGCCGCGTCTCGCGGAACTTGCGCTCGACGTCATAGTCGGCGGCAAATCCGAAACCGCCATGGGTCTGGATGCAGGCGTTGGCGGCCTCGAAGGAGGCGTCAGCCGCCAGCAGCTTGGCCATGTTGGCCTCGGCGCCGAACTCCTCGCCGGCATCGCAGAGCGCGGCGGCGTTGAAGCGCATGAGATCGGCGGCGCGGATGTTCACATAGGCCCGGGCGATGGGGAACTGCACGCCCTGGTTCTGCGCGATGGGCCGGTCGAAGACGATTCGCTCGCTGCCGTACTTCTTCGCCCGGTCGATGAACCAGTAGCCGTCGCCGATGCATTCGGCGGCGATCAGCGTGCGCTCGGCATTGAGGCCGGAGAGGATGGTCTTGAAGCCCCTGCCCTCCTCGCCGATCAGGTTCTCGGCAGGGATTTCCAGGTCGTCGAAGAAGACCTCGTTGGTCTCGTGGTTGACCATGTTGCGGATGGGGCGGACCGTCATGCCCTTGCCGATCGCCTCGCGCAGGTCGACGAGGAAGACCGAGAGACCATCGGACTTCTTGCGCACCTGGTCGAGCGGGGTGGTGCGGGCGAGCAGCACCATGAGGTCGGAATGCTGGACGCGGCTGGTCCAGACCTTCTGGCCGTTGACGACATAGCGGTCGCCCTTGCGCACCGCTGTGGTCTTCAGCTTGGTCGTGTCCGTGCCGGTTGTCGGCTCGGTCACCGCCATGGTCTGGAGGCGCAGCTCCCCCGCCGCGATCTTGGGCAGGTAGCGCGCCTTCTGCTCATCCGAGCCGCCGCGCAGGATCGTGCCCATATTGTACATCTGGCCATGGACGGCGCCGGAATTGCCCCCCGACCGGTTGATCTCCTCCATGATGATGGAGGCTTCCGTCAGCCCGAGGCCCGAGCCGCCATATTCGGTGGGGATGAGGGCGGCGAGCCAGCCGGCCTTGGTCAGCTCCTCGGTGAAGGCTTCGGGATAGCCGCGTTCCTCGTCGATCCTGCGCCAATAGGCGTCGTCGTAGCGGCCGCAGAGGTCGCGCACGGCCTCGCGCAGGTCGGCATGATCGTCGGGTCCGGGGAAGGTCAGGGGCATGGTCGTGTCTCCGCGCCGGGTTTATCGGGCGGGAGCGCGCGCTTGGAAACCCCGCCGCATGGATGGCTGCGGCGCGAAGCTTGCTAGGGTTTTGCCGGCGGCTCTTTTCTTTGACCGGTCGCGCAGCACCCGTTACCCATCGGTTCCATGGCCATTCTCGCGAAGCTCCATCACGTCACGCGTTATCTCTATGACCGGCCGGTCACCCTCGGCCCCCAGGTCATCCGCCTCCGCCCGGCGCCTCACAGCCGCACGGCGGTGCCGAGCTACTCGCTCAAGGTGGTGCCCGAGCAGCATTTCGTGAACTGGCAGCAGGACCCGCACGGCAACTGGCTCGCCCGCTTCGTCTTCCCCGAGAAGACCACGGAATTCTCGGTGACGGTGGACCTCGTCGCCGACATGGCGGTGGTCAATCCCTTCGACTTCTTCATCGAGGCCTATGCCGAGACCTTCCCCTTCACCTATGCGCCGAACCTCGCCGAGGAGCTCGCGCCCTATCTGGTGACCGAGCCGACCGAGGAGCATTTCGAGCGCTATCTCGCCGCCATTCCGCGCGAGCCCATGCAGACGGTGAATTTCCTCGTCGCGCTGAACCAGCGGCTGCAGGAGGAGATCCGCTACGTCATCCGCATGGAGCCGGGCGTGCAGACCCCGGACGAAACGCTGGAGCGCGCCTCGGGCTCCTGCCGCGATTCGGCCTGGCTGCTGGTCCAGCTCGCCCGCCGCCTCGGCCTCGCCGCCCGCTTCGTCTCCGGCTACCTCATCCAGCTGAAGCCGGACCTCCAGGCCCTCGACGGCCCCGCCGGCACCGACAAGGACTTCACCGACCTCCACGCCTGGACGGAGATCTATGTGCCGGGCGCCGGCTGGATCGGCCTCGACCCGACATCGGGCCTGCTCTGCGGCGAGGGACACATCCCGCTCGCCGCGACGCCGCATTACCGCTCGGCCGCGCCGATCTCCGGTGCGGTGGACCCGGCCGAGGTGAGCTTTGCCTTCGACATGCGCGTCGACCGCGTCGACGAGCGGCCGCGCGTGACCGCGCCCTTCTCGGATGATGCCTGGGAGCGGCTCGACGCGCTTGGCGCGGCCGTCGATGCCGATCTCGTGGCCAATGACGTGCGCCTCACCATGGGCGGCGAGCCGACCTTCATCTCCATCGACGATTACGAGGGCGAGGAATGGAATTCCGGCGCCGTCGGGCCGATGAAGCGCGACCGCGCCGACGTGCTCATCCGCCGCCTGCGCGAGGCCTTCGCCCCCGGAGGCTTCCTGCATTACGGCCAGGGCAAGTGGTATCCGGGCGAGAGCCTGCCGCGCTGGACCTTCGCGCTCTACTGGCGCCGCGACGGCAAGCCGATCTGGCGCGACGAGAGCCTCATCGCCAAGGAGACCGGCACCGAGCCTGCGACCATCGACGGCGCGGCGGCCCTCGTCTCCGGCATCGCCGACAAGCTCGGCCTCGACAGCGACTCCGCCATCCCCGCCTGGGAGGACCCGGCGCACTGGGTGCTGAAGGAGGCGGAACTGCCGGTCAATGTCGACCCGCTGGATTCAAAGCTCGAGGATGCCGAGGCCCGGGCCCGCATCGCGCGGGTCTTCGAGCGCGGCCTGACCGAGCCCTCCGGCTACGTGCTGCCGGTCCAGCGCTGGAACGCCGCCGCCTCGCGCTCCAGCTGGATGACCGAGAAGTGGAAGCTGAAGCGGGAACGGCTATTTCTCGTGCCCGGCGACAGCCCCGTCGGCTATCGCCTGCCGCTGGCTTCTCTGCCCTATGTTCCGCCGGCCGCCTACCCCTATGTGGTCAGCGCCGATCCGGGTGCTGTGCCGTCCGACCTCCCCGACCCCCAGGAGATCGAGGGCCGCATCGTCCAGCGCATTTCCGGGGAGCGCGAGCGCGAGGCCGACCGGGCCCAGCAGGTGGAGCAGGTGCTGACCGAGGGCAATTCGGTGCGCACGGCGCTGGCCGTCGAGCCGCGGGACGGCAAGCTCTGCGTGTTCATGCCGCCGACGGAACGGCTGGAGGATTATTTGGAGCTGCTCGTTGCCACCGAGGCGACCGCCAAGGAGCTCGGCCTCACCGTCCATGTCGAGGGCTATCCGCCGCCGACCGATCCCCGCCTCAACGTCATCAAGGTGACCCCGGATCCCGGCGTCATCGAGGTCAATGTGCAGCCCGCCGCCTCGTGGCGCGACTGCGTCCACATCACCCGCACGCTCTACGAGGAGGCGCGGCAGTCCCGGCTCGGCACCGAGAAGTTCATGCTCGACGGCCGCCACACCGGCACGGGCGGCGGCAACCATGTGGTGGTGGGCGGCGCGACGCCAGCCGATTCACCCTTCCTGCGCCGGCCGGACCTCCTCAAGAGCCTCGTGCTCTACTGGCAGCGGCACCCGTCGCTGTCCTACCTCTTCTCCGGCATGTTCATCGGCCCGACGAGCCAGGCACCGCGCGTCGACGAGGCTCGCCATGACGGGCTTTACGAGCTGGAGATCGCCATGGGCATGGTGCCGAAGCCCGGCGAGGGCGAGGCGCCAGCGCCCTGGCTGGTCGACCGGCTGTTCCGCAACCTGCTGGTCGATTCCACCGGCAACACCCACCGCACCGAGCTGTGCATCGACAAGCTGTTCTCGCCCGACAGCCCCTCGGGCCGCCTCGGGCTCGTGGAGTTCCGCGGCTTCGAGATGCCGCCGGATGCCCGGATGAGCCTTGCCCAGCAGCTTCTCATCCGCGCCCTCATCGCCTGGTTCTGGAAGGAACCGCAGGACGGGCCGCTGGTGCGCTGGGGTACGGCGCTGCACGACCGCTTCATGCTGCCGCATTTCGTCTGGGAGGATTTCCTCGGCGTGCTCGGCGACCTCGGGCGCGCCGGCTATGCCTTCGATCCCGCCTGGTTCGAGGCGCAGTTCGAGTTCCGCTTTCCCCTCGCCGGCCAGGTCGATCATGCGGGCGTCCGCATGGAGATCCGCCAGGCGCTGGAGCCCTGGCACGTCCTCGGCGAGGAAGGCGCGATCGGCGGCACGGTGCGCTACGTCGACTCCTCGGTCGAGCGCCTGCAGGTGCGTCTGCTCGGCCTGCAGCCCGAGCGCCACACGGTGGCGTGCAACGGCCGGCCCGTGCCGCTCACCCCGACCGGCCGGACCGGCGAGTTCGTCGGCGGGGTGCGGTTCAAGGCCTGGCAGCCGCCATCGGGCCTGCATCCGACCATCCCGGTCCACGCGCCACTCACCTTCGACATCGTCGACACCTGGAGCCGGCGGTCGATGGGCGGCTGCGTCTATCACGTCGCCCATCCCGGCGGGCGCAACTACGACACCTTCCCGGTCAACGCCTACGAGGCCGAGGCGCGGCGGCGCGCCCGCTTCCAGGACCACGGCCATACGCCCGGCCTCGTCGACCCGCCGCGCTCGGAGCGCTCCGGCGAGTTCCCGGCTACCCTCGACCTTCGCCGTCCTCCGGTGCATTGAGGCCGCATGACCGTCAGGGGCCACCGCACGACCGATTCCCGCGCCGAACGCATCCTGGCGATGCTGGCGCGCTATCAGCCCGTGTCCGGCGTCTATGACGAGATGCTCGATGCGGACGGTGAACCGCGGGAGCACTGGAAGCCGATCCTCGCGACACTGGCCGATCTCGGCCCGCGGGAGCTGGAGCGCCGCTTCGCCGGGGCCGACCGCTACATGCGGGAATCCGGCGTCTTCTACCGGGTCTATGACGACCCGCAGAACAGCGAGCGCACCTGGCCGCTGGCCCATATGCCGCTGGTCATCGCCCCGGATGAGTGGAAGGCGCTGAGCGCAGGCCTCGCCGAGCGCGCCGAACTGCTGGACATGGTGCTGAAGGACCTGTTCGGACCGGCCGAACTGGTGCGCGACGGGCTCCTGCCGGGTGCGACGCTGGCGGGATCGCCGGATTTCCTGCGCCCGCTCGTCGGCATCCCGCCGCGGGGCGGCTCGCACCTGCTCTACTATGCCGTCGATGTGGGGCGCGGCCCGGACGGCCGCTGGTGGGTGCTCGGCGACCGGGCCCAGGCGCCGTCCGGCGCGGGCTATGCCCTGCAGAACCGCCTCGCCATGTCGCGGGCCCTGCCCGAGATCCATCGCACCCTGCCGGTCGAACGCCTGGCCGGCTTCTTCCAGGCCTTGCGCTCGGAGTTTTCCTCGCACGCCCAGGCGACGGATTCGCGCGTCGCGGTGCTGACCCCCGGTCCGCTCAACGAGACCTATTTCGAGCACGCCTTCCTGGCGCGCTATCTCGGCTTCCTGCTGGCCGAGGGCGCCGACCTCACGGTGCGCGACGACAGCCTCTATGTCCGCACCGTCTCGGGCCTCAAGAAGCTGGAAATGGTCTGGCGGCGCCTGGACGCCGATTTCGCCGATCCGCTCGAGCTCAACCCGCGCTCGCAGCTCGGCGTTGCCGGTCTCGTCCATGCCGTCCGCTCAGGCACCGTGACGCTGGCCAATGCGCTGGGCTCGGGCGTCGTCGAGGCCCGATCGCTCCTTGCCTTCCTGCCCTCGATTGCCCGCGCGCGCCTCGGCCGCGACCTCGCCATCCCCCATGTCGCGACCTGGTGGTGCGGCCAGCCGCTGGAGCGCGGCGCGGTCATCGCCGATCTCGATTCCTTCGTCATCGCCCCGGCCTTCACCCAGACCATTGCGGGCCTCTTGCCCGAAGGCGCGGTGCTCGCCTCCGACCTCGACGCCGAGCGCAAGCTGAGGCTCGCCGAAGAAATCCGCATCCGTGGCTCCGACTTCGTCGCCCAGGAGGCGGTGAAGCTTTCGACCATGCCGGTCTGGAGCGATGGCTATCTGGAGCCCCGCCCCTTCATCCTCCGCCTGTTCCTGGCCAAGGTGAACGGCCGCTGGGAGGTCATGCCCGGCGGCTTCTGCCGCATCAGCGACCGGGTCGATGCGCGCGCCGTGACCATGCAGGCCGGCGGCCGTTCCTCCGATGTCTGCGTGCTCAGCGACGGGCCCGTCGAGGAGACGACGCTGCTGCCGACGCCGGACAAGATCGAGCTGCGGCGCGCCACGGCCTCGCTGCCCAGCCGGGCGGCGGACAATCTCTTCTGGCTCGCCCGCTACATGGAGCGCGCCGAGGGCACGCTGCGCCTGATCCGCGTCCTCGGCGACCAGGTCGGCGGCGGCGAACCGATGAGCGCCGACGTCGTGCGCCGGATCATCGAACTCCTCATGTCCTGGGAGGCGCTGCCGCGGGAGCCGACGGTGGCGGATCCGCAGGCCGTTGCCGCCGTCGTCCTGCATGGCCATGCGCCCGGCGGGCTGCTGGCGCTGTCACGGGCCGCCCTCAATGCCGCCTCCGTCATTCGCGACCGGTTCTCGCCCGACGCCTGGAAGACCATCGGCGACATGGTGCGGCTGGCGGAAAGCGGGGCCAAGCCCGAGGGCACCGCGCTCGACCGGGTCGAGGCGGGGCTGCGGCTGGCAGCCGTCTTCTCCGGCCTGTCGCAGGAGAACATGAGCCAGCTCATGGGCTGGCACTTCATGACCATCGGCAAGCGCATCGAGCGGGCGCTCGCCACCTGCCGCTTCGCCCGCACCTTCGCCGATGGCCGCGCCGGAACCGGCGGTTTCGACCTGATGCTGGCGCTCGCCGACAGCCAGATCACCTATCGCCGCCGCTACGTGATGATTGCGGCGCGGGCGCCGGTGCTCGACCTGGTCATGCTCGACCCGAACAATCCGCGCTCCGTCGCCTTCCAGGTGGAGCGCATCGCCGACCATCTCGGCCATCTGCCGAACCACCTGAACGATGGCCGGCTCAACGTGCCGGAGAAGCTGATCGCCCGCGCCCGCGTCGACCTGCAGACGGCCGACGCCCATACGCTGGACGTGAAGCAGATCGTCGCGATCGAGCAGCGGCTGATGGCCGTGTCCGACGAGATCTCGGAGCACTATTTCACCCATCGCGACGGGGCCCTGCCGCGCGGCGCCGGGGATCTGTTCTGATGCTCTACGACGTGCGCCAGGTCACCGACTATCGCTATGCGCGCTCCGTGGTCTTCGCCCAGCACGTGCTGCGCATCCTGCCCGTGGACCGCCCGGGCCAGCGCGTCGTCGGGGTGGATGTGACGATCTCGCCGTCGCCCGCCAAGCGGCGCGACGACATCGACTTCTTCGGCAACCGCCGCATCTTTCTCGATCTCGACCGGCCGCACCGCGAACTCGTCATCGACATGCGGGCCCGCGTCCAGGTGACGGGACAGGGCCGCCCCCTGCCCGGCATGGACCCGCCCTGGGAGCGGGTGCGCGAGACCGCCTTCGCCAGTGCCGACATGTCGGCCACCTCCCCCGTCCACGCGCTTTTTCCCTCGACATACGTGCCGCGCGACCCGGCCATCCGCGCCTATGCCAGCGCCTCCTTCCCGCCGGGGCGGCCGATCCTCGAGGCCGCCTTCGACCTCGCCAAGCGCATCCAGGCCGACTTCACCTATGCGCCGGGGGCGACCGACGCCTCGACGCCGGCGGCCAAGGCCTTCGCCATGCGCAAGGGCGTCTGCCAGGACTTTACCCATGTGATGATCTCGGGCCTGCGCGGCCTCGGCCTGCCGGCGGCCTATGTCTCGGGCTTCCTGCGCACCATCCCGCCGAAGGGCCAGCCGCGACTTGAGGGCGCTGACGCCACCCATGCCTGGGTGTCGGTCTGGTGCGGACCGGAGCTCGGCTGGTGGGGGCTCGATCCCACCAACGGCCTCATCGTCGGCGAGGACCACATCGTGCTGGCCATCGGCCGTGACTTCGTCGACGTGGCGCCGAATGGCGGCGTCGTCATCGCCGCTGGCGAGCAGGAGATTGGCGTCGCGGTCGACGTGGTGCCCGTGGCGGGCTGAGCGCTCAGGTTCCGAAGGTGAGCTTGAGGCGGCGGCGCAGATCCGGGTAGCCGCCCATGATCACCGCGCGCTCGGGAAGCCTGAGGCCTGCGAGCATGGCGGCATGGGCGCCGATCCAGACGGGGATGTGGACGGAGAGATGGGCGTCGAGCTCTTCGAGATCGCGGCGCAGCGCCTCGCGATCCTCGGGGTGGACGATGCTGAGAACCAGCGCCGCCGCACCGACATCGCCAACGCTCCGCGCCAGGTCAGCCGCGGGCATGCCGGCGCCGAAATAGACGATGCCGTGGCCCAGCGCCGCGGCCAGGAAGGCGCCGGCGAGCAAGCCGAGTTCGTGCTGCTCGCCCGACAGGGTCGCAAAAGCAATGGGCGGCCGATGGGCGGCCGGCGCGAGAGCGAGGGTTGCCGACTGCACAACGTCCCTCGCCCGGGCCGACAGGCGGTGCTCGTCGCCGATGCCGATCACCCCCTCCTCCCAGCGGCGGCCGATATGGCGGAGGGCATGGGCGAAGACATCGACCGAGACCGATGCGGGAAGAGTGGCGAAGGTGATCCGCAGCAGCGCCGTGAAGCGATCGACATCGCGCTCGTCGATGGCCTGTTCCAGACGCAGGATCGCATCGCGGGAGAAGGGATCGGTGGCCGGCGCCTCGGCGTGCAGCGCCTTCAGTTCGGCGAGAGACCGGTCCTTCAGTTCGGGCAGCCGGCTGCCGCGCGCCAGCAGGTCTTTGATGACGAGAAGACGCTCGACATCCTCGGCGCTGTACAACCGATGGCCGGAATTTGAGCGGGCCGGACGCAGCAGCCCGTGGCGGGTTTCCCAGCTGCGCAGCGTCGAGACGTGAACACCCGTCAGCTGAGACAGCCGCGAAATGTCGATTGTCCGGTCCCCTGTCCGGTTCATGACGTCACTTTCGGGCCGAATTCCCGCATGTTCTGCTGCATGGCTCCTGCCGCCGCTGTCCGGCCTGCATAGCCGCTGCGCAACTGTAGTTTGCTCACGCGCTGCGCAACCTGCGACATTTGGACCATAACAGGTGCCTGTGAACCAAAGGTTGCCCCTGCGTCACCGAGTACGCGGTTTTGCGGGCATAACGATTCAGATTCTCTTCAATTCCAGGAGGTTTCCCTAGCGGCACGCCGACGAGGCCAGATGTTCCGGGGGGAACCATTTCATGCTGTTTCACAACGCTGCAGCCGACAAACTTGCCGCCATCGACCGCTCCCAGGCGGTGATTGAGTTCCAGCCGGATGGGACCATCGTCACCGCCAACGAGAACTTCCTGAACGCCATGGGCTATGGCCTCGAGGAGATCCGCGGCAAGCACCATTCGATGTTCGTCGCGCCCGAGGAAAAGGACGGCGCGGCCTATCGCGCCTTCTGGGATGGCTTGCGCGCCGGCAAGTATCAGGTCGCCGAGTACAAGCGCATCGGCAAAGGCGGCAAGGAGGTCTGGATCCAGGCTTCCTACAACCCGATCATCGACAAGCGCGGCCGGGTCTACATGGTCGCCAAATATGCCACGGATGTCACGGCCCAGAAGCTGATGAACGCCGACGTGCAGGGCCAGCTTGCGGCCATCCACAAGGCGCAGGCGGTCATCGAGTTCAAGCTGGACGGCACCATCCTCACCGCCAACCAGAACTTCCTCGACACGGTCGGCTATCGCCTCGACGAGATCCAGGGCAACCATCACTCGCTGTTCGTCGATCCCACCGAGGTCAGGAGCCCGGCCTATCGCGAGTTCTGGGCGGCTCTCGCCCGCGGCGAGTTCCAGGCCGCCCGCTACAAGCGCTTTGGCAAGGGCGGCAAGGAGGTCTGGATCCAGGCCACCTACAACCCGATCTTCGACATGAACGGCAAGCCCTTCAAGGTCGTGAAGTTCGCCACCGACATCACCGCGCAGGTCCATGAGCAGGAGCGCCGGATCCAGGTGCAGCGGCAGATCGACGGCGACCTCACCGGCATCGGCGAGGCTGTCTCCAAGGCAAAGCACGAGGCGACCCAGGTCGCCGCCGCCTCCACCCAGACCTCCGGCAATGTCCAGGCCGTCGCGGCCGGCGCTGAAGAGCTCGCCGCCTCGGTCGGCGAGATCAGCCGCCAGGTGACCCATGCCCGGGAAATCTCGTCCGGCGCCGTCGCCCAGGCGACGCGCACCAGCGAGATCGTCTCCGGCCTCACCTCGGCCGCGGCCCGCATCGGCGATGTGGTCCAGCTCATCACCAACATTGCCGGCCAGACCAATCTGCTCGCGCTCAACGCCACCATCGAGGCGGCGCGAGCCGGTGAAGCCGGCAAAGGATTTGCGGTCGTGGCATCGGAGGTGAAGAGCCTTGCCACGCAGACCTCCCGCGCCACCGAGGAGATCTCCTCGCAGATCGCCTCCGTGCAGGCCTCGACCCAGGACGCCGTGAGCGCCATCGGCGACATTTCCGGGACGATCATGCGCATCAGCGAGATCTCGACCGCCATCGCCACGGCTGTCGAAGAACAGAGCGCGGTGACGGCGGAGATGTCCTCCAACATGCGTGTCGCGGCGGAGGGCGTGCAGGCCATCTCGCACAGCATGAAGGAGATCGCCGGCTCCACCGCGGAGATCGACGAGGCGACGGTGAAGGTCAGGGCGGCCTCGCGTTCGCTGGGCTGAGACCGGAGCGGGCTGCGCCGTCCGCGCCACGGCCCGCATCAACCTTGACGACAATTTGTCGCATCGCGGATGGTAAATTTACCTTTGGGAAATGCGCCGGGGCGCAAGCTGCCTGACACCTTCACGTGTCAAACCGGTCAATGGCGACCGGGGTCTGGACTGCCTCCATGTTTGCCTTTTCCCGCGATGGCGCTGCAAAGCTTGCGGCTCTCGACCGCTCTCAGGCCGTCATCGAATTCGAGCCGGATGGCACGATCGTCACCGCCAACGACAACTTCCTCGCCACGCTCGGCTATCGCCTCGAAGACATCCGCGGACGCCATCACGCCATGTTCGTGGCGCCGGAAGAGCGCGAAAGCGCGGATTACCGATCCTTCTGGGCGAGCCTTGCCGCCGGCGAGTACAAGGTGGCCGAGTTTCGCCGCATCGGCCGGGATGGCCGCGAGGTCTGGATCCAGGCCTCCTACAATCCCATGCGTGACCGCAGCGGACGGACCTACCGCGTCGTCAAATTCGCCACCGACGTGACGGCGCAGAAGCTGCGCAATGCCGAGATCGAGGGCCAGCTCGAGGCCCTCCACAAGGCCCTGGCCGTCATCGCCTTCTCCCTCGACGGCACGATCCTCTCGGCCAATGCCAATTTCCTCGCCGCCATGGGCTATCAGGAGAACGAGATCGTCGGCCGGCATCACCGCCTCTTCGTCGATCCGGACGAGGCGCGCAGCCCGGACTACGCTGCCTTCTGGGCGGCTCTTGCCCGCGGGACCTTCCAGGCGGGCCGCTACCGCCGCTTCGGCAAGGGCGGCCGCACGGTGTGGATCCAGGCCTCCTACAATCCGATCCTCGACATGAACGGCAAGCCCTTCAAGGTCGTGAAGTTCGCTTCCGACGTGACGCGCGAGGTCGAGGAGAGCGAACGCCGCGAGGCAGCCCAGCAGACGATCAGCGGCGGCCTTGCCGGGATCGCCCGTTCCGTCTCGGTCGCCCAGGACGAAGCGACAGAGGTCGCCAGCGCCTCCGAACAGACCTCCGGCAATGTCCAGGCGGTCGCGGCCGGGGCGGAAGAACTCGCCACGTCGGTCGGCGAGATCAGCCGCCAGGTGGCCAGCGCCCGCGAGATCTCCCGCGGCGCGGTCGACCAGGCGGCGCGCACCGGCGACATCGTCACCGGACTCTCGGCCGCCGCGGCGCGGATCGGCGACGTGGTGCAGATCATCAACGGCATTGCCGGCCAGACCAACCTGCTGGCGCTCAACGCCACGATCGAGGCGGCACGGGCGGGCGAAGCCTGCCGCGGCTTCGCGGTCGTCGCCCAGGAGGTGAAGCAGCTCGCCGGTCAGACCTCGCGGGCGACGGAAGAGATCGGCGCCCAGATCGCCTCCGTGCAGGCCTCCACCGAGGGCGCTGTCGGCGCCATCGGCGAGATTTCGGCGACAATCCTGCGGATCAATGAGATTTCCACGACGATCGCGAGCGCGGTCGAGGAGCAGAATGCGGTGACGACCGAGATGTCGTCGAACATGCGCGTCGCCGCCGAGGGCGTGAGGGCGATCTCCGGCCGCATGGGAACCATCGCCGCGACGGCCTCCGACATCAACGCCGCGACGGCGGATCTGCGCGAAGCCGCCCGGCGCCTCGCGTGAGGCGATCCGTCAACGCGGCTTCACCGCCGGACAGGTCAACGATTCAGTCTTCGTTGGTCGTCTTCTTTTCGCATTGTTTTATGGGTTTGCGCGAGGATCGGGTGATCGAAAGGGCGCTTTCATGTCCCTGATGCTCGTTGCCGCGCAGTCCGACCCGCCGATCGTTGCCGCCCCGCCGCTCGCGCCGGAGCCCGACGCGCACCAGGAGCGGCACAGCGAACTTCTCTCCCGCCTCGGCATCCACAGCTGGTCGATCGACCTGAAGACGGAGGCCGTGCGCTGGGAACGGGTGAGCCCGACCGGTGCGGCCCTCGTGGTGCGGGCGACGCTGTCCGATCTGCTCCGCCAGGCCAATGACGCGGATTCCGCGACCTTCCGCGGCCACCTCAAGGAAGCCATCGACCTGGGGCATTCCGGGCCTGTCCGGTTCCGGTTCGATGACCTCGACCAGAGCGGCCTCGAGATCGAATCGGTCTGCGTGCTGCGCCGGATCCACGGCCATCCCGTGGTGATCGGCCTCTACCGGTCCTGCGACCGCGAGGCGCGCCAGGCCGGCATGGTCCAGGCGCTGCGCTCCAGCCTCGACACGCTGGTGGCGGAATCAACCAGCTGCATGCTGGTTCTGGCGCGCGACGGCACGATCCTCAACTGCAACCCGCCCTTCCTGAAGTTCCTCAACATCCGCGAGCGCAAGCTCATCATCCGCCAGAATGCCGTCGAGCTGTTCAGCCGGGTGTCGGACCGCATGGAGGGCATCCTGCGCGGCGTCCTCCTCTCGCACGAGACGATCGGCGGCCATGCGGTGGCAACCTTCCATGCCGGACAGGTCCGCGACGTGCGCTGGAAGGCCTATGATCTCGCCTTCCAGAGGGCCGAAGCCGCGACGCGGATCTTCGCCTTCGACCTGCACCGCGTCGATTCAGACGATCTCGTGGGCTGAGGACGTCAGGTCGCCTTGTAGAGGCGCCTGATGTCGAAGCGGGCCATGTCGTCGAGCAGCTTGACGAATTCGCCAGCCTGCCAGGCCGCCGTCGCCTTGCCCTTGTCGGCGGTCGCGAGCGAGGCATCGCCCGCCGTGCCGTCGGGGTGGATGTCCTGGGCCATCCATCCGAAGGCGTGGTTCACGGTCGGGCGGAGATAGGTGAACTCCTTCTCCATCGACACCATGATGGGCTCGAAGAGCTTGGCGTGGGCCATGTCCACGAGGTCCGGGCGGAAATGCAGCATGAGCGATGTCTCGACATCGCCGCCATGGATGCCGTGCTTGATGTCGAGATCGCCATAGAGACCGGGCGGGCGGCCGAAGGCGGTCCAGCTGGTGACCACCGCCAGCTGGCCGAAGCGCACCCGCAACTCGCGCGCCACCACCCGCATCGGATCGAGATTGCCGCCGTGGGAGGTCAGCAGCACGATCTTGGAGATGCCGGCGCGCTTGACGCTCTCGCCGATCTCGATCCAGCCGCGCAGCACCGTCTCGGCCGAGAGCGTCAGCGTGCCCTTGGAATGGAGGTGCTCGTTGGACTTCGCCACGGCCTCGATGGGAAGGAAGAGCGCGGTGACGCCGTCACCGACCAGCGGGAAGGCGGTCTCGATCATGCCCTGCATGATGGAGGTGTCGGTGGAGACCGGCAGGTGCGGTCCGTGCTGCTCGATGGCGGCGAGCGGCAGGATGGCGACGGTGGTCGCGGGGTCCAGCCGGTCGAAGTCCGTGGTCTTCAGGTCACCCCAGTGGCGCGCCGGCATGGGAGGTCTCCGCAATTCTCATGTCGCGGCTGTTGGCAAGCCGCTGCCCGCCGCGCAATCTGACGCCCCCGACGGGATGCGGCAACGGGCCCATCCGACCGTCCACAGCTAGCGGAGCCTTCCATGACCTTCGACCTGATCCTGCGCGGCGGCCGGGTGATCGACCCCTCGCAGAAGATCGACGGCATCCGCGACGTCGCCTTCGCCGGCGGCAAGGTGGCGGCGGTGGGCAAGGACCTGAAACCGGATGCCGGCACCGAGATCCGCGACGTCTCCGGCTATATCGTCACCCCCGGCCTCATCGACCTGCACACCCACGTCTATTGGGGCGGCACCTCGCTCGGCATCGACGCCGAGGAGTTCTGCCGCACCTCCGGCGTCACCACCGCGATCGACACGGGGTCCGCGGGTCCGGGCAACTGGATGGGTTTCCGCAAGCACGTCATCGAGAAGAGCCAGGTGCGCATCCTCGCCTATCTCCATGTCAGCCATGCCGGCATCTACGGCTTCGACAAGAAGGTCATGGTCGGCGAGAGCCGCGAGATCGACATGCTGAACCCGGCGGACTGCGCCCGCGTCGCCGACGAGAACCGCGACCTGATCGTCGGCATCAAGGTGCGTGTCGGCCGCAACTCCTCCGGCACCAATGGCGAGGCGGCGCTCGACATGGCGCTGCAGGTCGCGAACGAGGTGGGCATGCCGCTGATGGCCCATATCGACCACCCGCCGCCGTCCTATGAGCATGTCATCGGCCGCCTGCGCCCGGGCGACGTGCTGACCCACGCCTTCCGCCCCTTCCCCAACGCCCCCTGCACCGCGCAAGGGGCGGTGAAGCCCGAGGTCATCGCCGCCCGCAAGAAGGGCGTCATCTTCGACATCGGCCACGGCAAGGGCTCGTTCTCGTTCAAGACGACGCGCGCCATGCTGGCCGGCGGCTTCGAGCCGGACGTCATCTCCTCCGATGTCCACACGCTCTGCATCGAGGGGCCGGCCTTCGACCAGGTGACGACGCTGTCGAAGTTCCTGTGTATGGGCATGCCGCTGGACCGGGTCATCGCCGCCTCCACGGTCAATGCCGCCATGGCGCTGAAGCGCCCCGAACTCGGCACGCTGAAGCCGGGGTCCGTGGGTGATGCCACCATCCTCACGATCAAGGACGGCAAGTTCGACTATGTCGACGTGGTCGGCGAGCACCTGATCGGCGACAAGAAGATCGTCTCCGAGGGAACGGTCATCGGCGGCAAGTGGTGGCACCCGAAGCGGTCCAACAAGTTCCGCAAGCTGGCCACCGCCTGAGCGTTTTGGGCCTTCTGAATGACAAAGGCCCGGCGCGAGCCGGGCCTTTCGCTTTTGGGACGTGCCGCGCGATCAGGCGGCGCGAATGCGGCCGAGGAAACCGGACACGGCGGCGTTGAGCTGGCCGGAGCCGGATTCGAGCTGGCGGGCGGCTTCGGTCATGGCGCGGGCGGCCTCGCTCGTCTCGGCGGCGGCGCGGGTGACGCGGCCGATATCGGTGCCAACGGAGCGGGTGCCCTCGGCGGCATCCGCGACGGAACCGGCGATGCCGTTGGTGACGGCCGACTGTTCCTCGACGGCCGCCATGATCGACGACGACACGGAGTTGATTTCGCCGATCGTCTTGTTGATCGCCTCGATGGCGGCGACCGCCTCGCCGGTGACCGACTGCACTGCGCCGATCTGGCTGGCGATCTCCTCGGTCGCCTTCGAGGTCTGTGCGGCGAGGCTCTTCACCTCGGTCGCGACAACCGCAAAGCCCTTGCCCGCCTCGCCCGCCCGCGCCGCCTCGATGGTGGCGTTGAGGGCGAGGAGATTGGTCTGCGCGGCGATGGCGTTGATGAGGTTGACCACCTCGCCGATCTTCTGGGTCGAGGTCATCAGCGTGCCGACGATCTCGCCCGTGCGGGAGGCCTGCTCGACGGCGGAGGCCGCGATCTGCTGGGCCTGGGCGGTGCGGCTGGAAATCTCGCCGATGGAGCTCGCCAGCTCCTGGGCGGAGGTCGCAGCGCTTTCGACCGACTGGGTGGCCCCGGCGGAGGTGGTGGCGACGGTGCGGCCGAGATCGTTGACGTTGGCCGCTACCTCGCCGACGCGGGCGGCATTGCCGACAATGGCATCGGCCGAGCGAGTCACGGTGGTCACGACGGACTGGACTGTGGCGGAGAATTCGTCGGCCAGGGCCGCCATGTCGCGGGCGCGCTGGTCGCGGGCCTCGGCCTCACGCTCGGCCTCGGATGCCTTGAGGCGCTCGACCTCGCGGACATTGTCGCGGAAGACGAGGACCGAACGGGCCAGGCCACCGATCTCGTCCTGGCGTTCGGTATCCGACACGTCGACGGCCGTGTCGCCATGGGCAACGCCGTCGACCGCCGCGGTCAGGCGACCGAGAGGCCGGGTGACACCGGCAAGGATGGTCCAGAAGGCGGCAAGGCCCGCCAGGAGAGCGAGGCCGACGGTCGCGGCAATCAGCCAGGTGAGCTGGCGGCGCGTGGTCTCGACCTCGGCGGCCAGCGCGGTGACGCGGCGCGCGTTGACCTCGGCGAAGGCCGTCATCTCGGTGTTGAGCTGCTGGCGGGTCGTGCGGTTCGCGTCATTGTCGCCGATGGCGCGCGCCGCGGCATTGCCGGACTGGCGGCCGGCGGCGGCGAGTTCGCTCCGCAGGCGAATGAAGGTCTCTGTCTGGGCGAGGAGGCGCTGCTTGATGGCCTCGTCCTCAGGACGGGCGAGCCCTGCCCACTCGGTGATCACGGTGCGAAATTTGGCGAGTTCGCGGTCCTGGTTGGTGGCAAACCGCTCCAGCACCGCCTTGTCGGCGGACATGTAGATGCCGCGGGATTCCATCACCACCGCGTAGATCAGGCCATTGGCCTGTTCGGCGAGCTGGGTGACCCGTGCCGTGCGCTGGCTTTCCTCTACAACCGCCTGATAACGCTGGAAGCCGTAGCCGGCGACACCGCCGACAATGAGCGAGGCAGCGGTCAATCCGCCCACGATGGCGAAGAGCTTGGCTTTGATCTGCACGCGTTTCCCCCGATAGAAATTTCCCGTAACTTTCTGCGTAATCTCTTTCCTTGACGTTAATTGCACCCCGACTCCGCATGGTGGAGGTTGCAGCGGCGCAGATCGCCTGCAATGGTCCGGGATCATCCGGATGGCTTCCATGACCCTGCACCAGCGCGCCGAACGCGCGTCCTATGACCTCGCTGCCCTCGACGCCCTGCTCGGCGATGTTCCCGTCATCCGGGACCCGATCCTGATCCGCCGCCGATCGCGCGACTTCTTCTGGTACTCGCCGATCCTGGCGGAGCAGCTGAAGGAGGTGTCCGCCGACATCGTCGTCAAGCCGCGCAACGAGGCCGACGTGGTGCGGACGGTGGCCGCCTGCGCCAAGCTGCGCATTCCGGTGACGGCGCGGGCCGGCGGCACTGGCAATTACGGCCAGGCCATGCCGCTCGCCGGCGGGGTCCTGCTGGATATGACCGACATGACCGGCGTCATCTGGCAGAAGCCGGGCTCGGTTCGGGTCCGCGCGGGAACGAACATCCTCGCGCTTGACCAGGAGATCCGGCCCAACGGCTTCGAGCTCAGGATGCATCCCTCGACCAAGCGCACGGCGACCATCGGCGGCTTCGTCGCCGGTGGTTCAGGTGGTGTCGGATCCGTCGCCTATGGCGGCCTGCGAGAGCCCGGCAATATCCTCGCCGCGCGCATCGTCACCATCGAGGAGGAACCGCGGATGCTCGAACTCCGGCAGGACGCGGCGCAGAAGGTGAACCGCGCCTATGGCACGACCGGCATCATCACCGAGCTGGAAATGCCGACCGCGCCCGCCTGGCCGTGGATCGACGTTGTCGTCGCCTTCGACAGCTTCGCCGAAGCCTTCCGCGCCGGGCGCGACGTCGCCCATGCCGACGGCGTGGTGAAGAAGCTAGTCACCCCCATCGCCTGGCCGATCCCCTCGCAGTTCAGTGCGCTGAAGGATGCCTGCCCGGAGGGCAAATCCATTCTCGTCTGCATGATCGCAGAGCCCTTCCTCGACAGTTTCCGGACGATCCTCGGAGGGCGCGGCCAGGAGACCTATGCCTCGCCGTCGCGCGAGGAGCCGACGGAAACGCCTCTCTACGAATATGCGTGGAACCACACGACGCTGCAGTGGCTGAAGACCGACCGCTCCGTCACCTATCTCCAGCTCCTCTATCCGCAGGACCGGCTGGAGGAGAGCGTCATGGAGATGGCGGCGCTGTTCGAGGGCGAGGTGCTCCCCCATCTCGAATTCATCCGCTTCGCCGGGCGCATCACCTGCTCGGCCCTGCCGATCGTGCGCTACACCACGGCGGAGCGGCTCTTCGAGATCATCCGCATGCACGAGGAGCGCGGCGTCATGGTCGCCAATCCGCATGTCTACGGGCTGGAGGGCGGCTCGCGGCACAAGCGCGCCGAGGCCGACCAGCTCGGCTTCAAGGCGGAGGTGGACCCGATGGGCCTGCTCAATCCCGGCAAGATGGAAAGCTACGTGCCGGTGCGGTGACGGCGGCACGCGCCTTGCGAAGGCACCGCGCCCCTCCCCGACCAGGCTGATCCATGCGCATCCTCTATCTCTACTGCCACCCCCTCCCCGAGAGCTTTCACGCGGCCATCCGCGCGGAAGCCCTCGCTACCCTCGCCGCCGCCGGCCACGAGGTTGACCTGCTCGACCTCTATGCCGAGGGCTTCGACCCGGTCCTCTCCGAGGAAGGTCGGCGGCGCTATCACGACGAGAGCCGCAATCAGCAGGGCCTCGAGCCCTATATCGCGCGGTTGCGCGCGGCCGAGGCCATCGTCATCCAGTTCCCGACCTGGAGCTTCGGCCCGCCTGCCATGCTCAAGGGCTTCTTCGACCGCATGTTCATGCCGGGGGTCGGCTTCGACATTTCCGATCCGGCGGCGGTGAAGCCGCTGCTCGGTAACATCCGGGCGATCACCGGCATCGTCACCTATGGCCGGCCGTTCTGGTACGCGCTGTGGATGGGCGACCCGCCGCGGAAGATCGTGATGCGCTACCTGTGGTGGTTCACCGGCTGGAAGGCGCGCCGCCGCTATTGCGCGCTCTACCACATGAACGTCGCGACGCCTGAGCAGCGCGCGGGGTTCATCGCCAGGGTGAAGGCCGCGATGGCGGGGGTGTGAAGGTCCGGGGGCAGGCTCGCCCCCGTCCTCAGTTCTCCCGCTTCAGCGCGCTCTCGTGCCAGCGCCGCAGCAGCAGGTGCGAGACCCAGCTGATGGCGAGGAAGATGGCGATGCCCGAGGCCGAGATCATGATGAGCGCGGCGAACATGCGCGGGATCTTCAGCTGATAGCCGGCCTCGAGGATGCGGTAGGCAAGGCCTGAGGCATTGCCGCCGGAGCCGGCGACGAACTCGGCGACGACCGCACCGATCAGCGCCAGGCCGCCCGAGATCTTCAGGCCGCCGAGGAAATAGGGCAGCGCCGCCGGCAGGCGCAGGTAGCGCAGGGTCTGCCAGCGCGAGGCGCCGTAGAGCTCGAAGAGGTTGCGCAGGTTGTGGTCGGCCGAGTTCAGCCCGAGGATCGTGTTCGACAGGATCGGGAAGAAGGCGACGATCCAGGCGCAGATCAGCAGCGACAGGTTGATGTCGCCCACCCAGATGATGATCAGCGGCGCGATGGAGACGACCGGCGTCACCTGCAGGATGACCGCATAGGGGAAAAGCGACTTCTCCAGCCATTTCGACTGGGTGAAGAGGATGGCGAGGCCGACGCCGAGGGTGACCGCAGCGATCAGGGCCGCAGCGGTGATGCGCAGCGTGATCCACAGCGAGGCCGAGAGCGTCGTCCAGTCGGCGACCAGCGTCTTGGCGATCAGGAGCGGGCCCGGAAGGATGAAGGGCGGGATCGCCCGCCACCAGACGATGAACTCCCAGGCCGAGAGCGCCAGGATGCCGATGCCGAGCGGGGCGAGGATGCCCGGCCAGGTCTCGGTCGAAATGCCCAGGACCTTGCGATCCTCGCGGAAGATCGGCCGGGCCTCGGCATCGGTGCCGTCATGCGGGACCGTGGCTTGCGGAAGCGTCGCGTCGGTCATGCGGAGATCGCCTCCTTCAGGGTCTCGGATGCGATGCGGCACCAATGGGCATAGTCGGCGGAGGTGCGGAACATGTCGTCGCGCGGATAGGGCGCGCCCACACGAAGATCCGCCATGACCCGGCCGGGACGGGCGGCCATCACCACGATGCGCTGCGAGAGATAGACGCTCTCGAAGACGGAATGGGTGACGAAGACCGCCGTGAAGCGGTTTGCCTCCCACAGGCGCAGGAGGTCGTCGTTGAGCTTGTGGCGGGTGATCTCGTCCAGCGCCGCGAAGGGCTCGTCCATCAGCAGGATCTTGGGATGGGTCACCAGCGCGCGGGCGATGGAGACGCGCATCTTCATGCCGCCGGAGAGCTCGCGCGGATAGCTCGTCTCGAACCCCTTGAGGCCGACGAGGGCCAGCATCTCCGCGCCGCGCGCAGCCGCCTCGCCGCGGTTCACGCCGGCAAGCTTCAGCGGCAGGACGACATTGTCCAGCGCCGTCGCCCAGGGCATGAGCGTCGGATCCTGGAAGACGAAGCCGAGTTCGCGCGCCGGCCGGCCCCAGGCATCATGGGCCGACCCCATCCAGTCGATCGTGCCGACGCTCGGATCGCCGAGGCCGGCGACCATGCGCAGCAAGGTCGACTTGCCGCAGCCCGAGGGCCCCAGCAGGCTGACGAACTCGCCCGCCGCAAGGTCGAGATTGACGTCGCGGACGGCGATCGTGCCGTTGGCGAACTGCTTGGAGACATTGCGGATGGCGACGAGCGGCCTGCTGCCCGTCGCCATCGGGGTCCCGTCGGGAATGGCGTCGCTCACGATCAGGACTTGCCCACGCCCTTGTTGACGAAGCGCAGGTCATAGGCCCGCTTGAAGTCGACGCCCGCAGGGAAGACGCCGGCATCGCGCATCTGGTTGTAGAAGGTCTGCCAGCGCGAGTCCGTCATGGCGCCGATGCCGAGCGTCGTCGCGTCGCCGGACATGACGATGCCGTTCTCGGTCATGACCTTGATCGCGTAGTCGATCTTGGCCTGATCCATGTCCGGATTGTCGCGCATGATCAGCTTGTTGGCCTCGGCGATGGCGGGGCCGCCCTTCATGTACTCGGCCCAGCCCTCGAGCGAGGCGGTGACGAAGCGCTGCACCACGTCGGCGCGCTCGTCAACCATCTTCTTCGAGATGTTGATGGTGGTGTTGTAGTTGGCGAAGCCGGCATCGGCGATGAGATGGACGAGCGGGGTCACGCCGCCCTGCTGCTGGATGGCGAAGGGCTCGGAGGACAGGAAGCCCTGCTGGCAGATGTTCTTGTCGGCGAGGAAGGGCGCCATGTTGAAGGTGTAGGGGCGCGCCTGCTCGTCGGTGAAGCCGAAGCGGGCCTTGAGGTAGGGCCAGTAGGAGGTGCGGCCGCCGGCGCCGACGAGGATCGTCTTGCCCCTCAGCGCAGCGAGGCTGTCATTGCCGACGCCGGGATGGCAGATGATGACCTGCGGGTCCTTCTGGAAGATCGAGGCGATGCAGAGGAACGGCAGGTTCTCCTGCACGTAGCGGATGGCCTCGAAGGAGTTCGACATGATCATGTCGACCCGGCCGCCGAGGAGCAGCTGCGAGGGGTTCTGCTGCGGGCCGCCCATGCGGATGTCGGCGTCGATGCCGTACTTGCGATAGATGCCGGCGGCGACCGCCTGGTAGAAGCCGCCATGCTCGGCCTGGGCGCGCCAGTTGGTCTGGTAGGACACCTTGTCGAGGCCCTGCGCGGTGACCATGCCCGACCGCATCAGGTAGGCGGCGGACACGGCGCCGCCAAGGGCGAGGGCACGGCGGCGGGTCATGCTGGTGCGGGGGAACGTGGCGGGCATTGCGACCTCTCCTGGTGCGGGCCTTGGCAGCCCTTGAACGCGATCATCTCGGCGGGAGCAACGCCCGTGCCGACTTATCCTCCATTTATAGCGCGAGGCAGCGGCGGCGGAATGCCCAAGGTTCAGGCAATCTGCCACCGAAGGCGGCGAATGGGCTCCCCTGCGACAGCGGGCCACGGCTGCGCGGACAGCCATGGCGGCGATGGCGTGGATTTGGCAGGGTGCGATCGTCCCTTGCCCCCGCCCGAGTAGCATTGAGCTCGCCCATGACAGCCCTCGACCGCCTGCGCGCCGATCTCGCCGGCCTGACCCTCGCCGACGACGCTCCAACGCTCCGCATGGCGAGCCGCGACTTCTTCTGGTTCTCGCCGGTGCTCAAGCCCGAACTCGAAGGCAAGGTGGCCGACCTCGTCGTGACGCCGGCGAGCAAGGACGAACTGCGCCGTGTCGCGGCGGCCTGCGCGCGCCACCGCGTGCCGCTGGTCATCCGCGGCGGCGGCACCGGCAATTACGGCCAGGCCGTGCCGCTGGCCGGCGGCGTGGTGGTCGACATGCGCAAGCTCGACCGGAAGATCTTCGCCCGGCCCGGCGGCTGCCGCTTCGAGGCGGGGGCCAACATGCTCGACATGGACAAGATGCTCGATGCCGACGGGCAGGAGCTGCGCTTCCATCCCTCGACGCGGGCGCAGGCGACCATCGGCGGCTTCGTGGCCGGCGGCGCGGCGGGCGTCGGCTCCTGCACCTGGGGCCAGATCGACAATCTCGGCGCCGTCACCGCGCTGGAGGTCATGACGGTGGAGGAGGAGCCGCGGCTCATCGAGCTGCGCGGCCGCGAGATCCTGAAAGTGATGCATGCCTACGGCGTCAACGGCATCATCACCGAGGTGGAGCTGCCGACCGCGCCCGCCCATGACTGGGCCGAGCGCATCGTCACCTTCGACAGCTTCATGGCCGCGGTGCGCTTCGGCCAGGCCTTCATGGAATGCGAGGGTATCGCCAAGAAGCTCGTCTCGGTCCATGACGCGCGGATCGGGCCCTACCTGAAGCGTCTCGCGCCCTACCTGCCGGAGGGCCGCGCCTTCGCCATCCTCATGGTCTCGGAGCCGCAGGCGGACACGCTCGACCTGCTGATCGCCGACCACAAGGGCGAGGTGACGTTCCGGCGCGGCGCGGCCGAGGCCAAGGCGGTCGCCTTCGGCACCCATCACGGGCGCGGCGGCCCGGGACCCCTCTACGAATACACCTGGAACCACACGACGCTGCACGCGCTGAAGATGGACCCGGCCATCACCTATATCCAGCTGCGCTTCCCGGCGCCGAACAACGTGGCGCTGGTGGAATGGACAGCGAAGGAATTCGACGAGGACGTGCTGCTCCACCTCGAATTCCAGCGGCGCGAGGGCAAGGTCATCACCTCCTCGCTGGCGCTGGTGAAATACACCACGACCGAGCGGCTGAACGCCATCATGGCGCGCGCCACCGAGGGCGGGGTGCAATCCTCCAACGCCCATACCTATGTGCTGAACAATGCCGGCTGGAAGCGCATCGACGCGCCGCAACCCGAATTCAAGCGCCTCGCCGATCCTTTCGGCCTGATGAACCCCGGCAAGCTGGTGGGCTGGGAGGCGGCCAGCCAGGCGGCGGAGTGAGGTCGTTGGGTGCAAGCCGTCGCGCGTGCTAGACTTGCTCCATGACGCGGGAAGAGGTCATTGAAAAGCTCAAGGCGACCGAGAGCGAGCTGCGCGCCCTCGGCATCGGCGAGCTCTACCTTTTCGGCTCCTACGCCCGCGGCGAAGCCACCGAAGACAGCGATGTGGATGTGCTCGTGACCTTCGGCCCGCAGCCGGGGAACCGCTTCCGCAACTTCATGACCACCCGCGAGCTTCTGCAGGATGCGGTCGGTCGGTCCGTAGACGTCGGAACGCCGGCCAGCTTCTCTGTTCGGGTTCGGCAGGAGATTGAGCGGGATGCGGTCCGGGTTTTCTGATGAGGAAGCCGCCGCGATCCATAGAGCTGAGACTTGAGGATGTCCGGGAACAGATCGCAATTGCGCGCAAGGCGGTCCGTAGATCGACGCTAGCCGACGCGATCGCCGATCCCGTCTATCGCAATGCTATTGAACGCTGCGTTTCTGTGATCTCTGAAGCTTTGCGCCACGTCCCCGACGACCTCACACGGGATCATGCTCATGTCCCATGGTCCAAGATCCGGGGCATCGGCAACATTATCCGCCATGACTACGAGCGGATCGACCCCGGCGTTCTCCACGATATCGTGTTGTACGAACTGGACTCACTCGATGAAGCCTGCGCGACGCTTCTGATGAACCTCCCCCGCTGATCACCCGCCCGCCTTCACCGCGCCCCTCTGCTCGACGATGCGCCGGTACTGGTCGGGCTGGCGGTGCATGTCGAAATTGAAGGTCGTCGCCTTGTAGCTCTTTGTCAGGTCGAGATCGCAGCGCGCGACGACGAGTTCGTCGTCCTGGGTCAGCGCCTGGCCGATGACCTCGCCGGTCGGCGCAATGATCGAGGAGCCGCCGATCATCTCGCAGCCCTCCTCCACCCCCGCCTTGGCAACGCCGACGACCCAGGTGCCGTTCTGGTAGGCGCCGGCCTGCATGACCAGCTGGTTGTGGAACTCGGAGAGCCGGTCATGGTCCGGCGCCGGCGGGTTGTGGCGCGGCGTGTTGTAGCCGAGCAGGATCATCTCGACGGATTGCAGGCCCATCACCCGGTAGCTCTCGGGCCAGCGGCGATCGTTGCAGATCATCATGCCCATGGCGCCGCCAAAGGCGTTCCAGGTGCCCCAGGACAGGTCCCCCACCTCGAAATAGCGCTTCTCCAGGTGCTGGAAGGCCCGCCAGGGCTCGTGGCCGGCATGGCCGGGAAGATGGATTTTCCGATATTTCCCAACGATCTCTGCGGATTTGTTCACAAGGATCGCGGTGTTGAAGCGCCGCCCCTCCGGCGTCAGTTCTGCATAGCCGAGGGAGAAGCCGATGCCGAGCCGCTTGGCCTCGGTGAAGAGCGGCGCCGTCTCGTTCGAGGGCATCTCGCGCTCGAAGAAGGCGTCGATCTCGGCCTGATCCTCCATCCACCAGCGCGGGAAGAAGGTCGTCAACGTCAGCTCGGGGAAGACCACCAGATCGCAGCGGTGGGAGGCGGCCTCCCGCATCAGCTCGACCATGCGGGCAACGACCTCGCGCCGCGAATGGGCACGCTGGATGGGGCCCATCTGCGCGGCCCCGACGGTGACGATGCGGCTCATGCGGCGGCCCTTTCGACATCTTCGGCGGCGCGGCCGACGATCTCTCGGTAAATGGCGGGATCGGTGGCGCCCTCGGTGCCGATGCACAGGACACGGGACGTCGCATCCAGGCGCAGCAGCGCCCGCGCCGCGGGATCGGCGGCGGCGGCCATCAGCCCGGCAAGGCCGGCGACCCCTGACTCGCCTGCGGCAATGCCCAGTTCGGCGAGACGGCGCATGGTGTCGGCAGCCCGGCCGTCCGGAATGTCCATGAAGGCATCGGCGCCGGGCGACAGCAGCGCCCAAGCGAGTTCGGAGGGCTCGCCGCAGGCAAGGCCCGCCATGATCGTGTCGAGGTCGCCGCCAACCGTGGTCCAGCGCCGCGCGGCAGCGCTTTCGAGCAGGCAGGCGGCACGGTTCGGCTCGACCACGACGAGGATCGGCCGGTCGGCCCCAAGGCTCTCCCAGGTCCAGGAGAGCATGGCTGCGGCAATGCCGCCGACGCCGCCCTGGACGAAGACATGGGTCGGACGCGCGCCCTGCGCCTCCGCCTCGAGCCCCAGCACCGCATAGCCCTGCATGACACCGCGCGGGATGAGGTCATAGCCCGGCCAGGACGTGTCGGAGACGATGGTCCAGCCGTTGGCGGCCGCGGCTTCCGCCGAGGCCCGCACGGCATCGTCGTAATTGCCGGGCACGCGGCGCACCTCCGCGCCATAGGCGGCGATGGCATCGGCGCGGCCCTGGCTCACGGTCTCATGGACATAGATGACCGCGCGCACGCCGAGCCGGCGGGCGCCCCAGGCCACGGCCCGGCCGTGATTGCCGTCGGTGGCGCAGGTGACGGTCAGGCCCTCGGCCGACCCGCGGGAGACCACCAGCCGCTCCACCGCATAGGCGCCGCCCAGGGCCTTAAAGCTCTTCAGCACGAAGCGGTGCGCCTCGTGCTTGTAGAGGATCGCGCCGACCCCCGCCTCTTGCGCCAGGGCGTCGAGCGACAGGAGCGGCGTCGGCGCGTAGCCATCCCAGGCCGCGATGGCGGCATGGGCGGCCCGGCCACCCTCCCGCGACAGGATGGCGCGCTGTTCGGCCCCATAGGGCAAGGACCGGTCGAGGTCGGGATTGGCGAGGAGACGGCTGTCGCCGCCGACGGTCAGGATCGTGGGGCTCGGCGATGTCATGGCTTACCCCGCATAGCCGAAGCCGACGGCCGGCGCCTCGGCCGTCTCCACCCAGACGCTTTTCGTCGTGGTGTAGGCGTGCAGCGCCTCAAGGCCGGACGAGCGGCCATAGCCGGACTGGCCGAAGCCGCCGAAGGGGCTCATCACGTTGATGGTCTTGTAGGAATTGATCCAGAAGGTGCCGGCGCGCACCTTGGCGGCGACGCGGTGGGCGCGCCCGACATCGCGGGTCCAGACCGCGCCCGCGAGGCCATAATCCGTGGCATTGGCGAGCGTCACGGCCGCCTCCTCGCAGTCGAAGGGCGTCACCGCCACGACCGGGCCAAAAACCTCCTCGCGGGCGATCTCCATGGTGGGCGTCACGCGGTCGAGCACGGTCGGCGCGTAGAAGAAGCCCTCCCCGCTTCCTTCAGGACGGCCACCGCCGGCCGCGACCACGGCGCCCTCGCCGATGCCCGCCTGCACCATGCCGTCGATCTTCGACCATTGGCCGCCATGGACGATGGGGCCGATCTGGGTTGCCTCATCCAGAGGATCACCGACCGGAATGCGCGGAGCGGCCTTCGCCAGGCGCTCGACGAATTCGGCGTGGATGGAGCGGTGGACGAGGAGGCGCGAGCCGGCGACGCAGGACTGGCCGGCGCCGGAGAAGATGGCGGCCTGCGCCCCCAGCACGGCGCGGTCGAGATCGGCATCGGGAAAGACGATGTTGGCGGACTTGCCGCCGAGCTCCAGCAGGGTCGGCACCACGCGCTTCGCCGCGGTGGCGGCGATGCGGGCGCCGGTCTCGCGCGATCCGACGAAGACGACGAGCCGGGTCAGCGGATGGGCGACGGCCGCAGCGCCCGTCGTGGCGCCAAGCCCCGCCAGGACGTTGACCAGGCCCTTCGGCACGCCGGCCTCCTCGCAGATGACCGCGAGGGCCAGCGAGGTGAAGGGCGTCAGCTCCGAGGGCTTCAGCACGACCGCATTGCCGGCGGCGATGGCCGGGGCGATCTGCCAGCCGGCGGTGAAGATCGGCGCATTCCAGGGGGTGATCTGCACCACCGCGCCAAAGGGCTCGCGCCGGACATAGTTGAGGTGCGAGGTCGGCACCGGAATGACATCGCCGTGGAGCTTGTCGGCCCAGCCGGCATAGTACTCGAACATCTCGGCGACCTTCGCGACCTCGACGCGGGTGTCGCGGATCGGCTTGCCGGAGGCGAGCGTCTCCAGTTCGGCGAGGGCCCCCGCCTTGGCCCGCACCCCCTGCCCGATGGCCCAGATGACGCGGCCGCGCGCAGAGGCCGGCATGGCGCCCCACGCGGCGAAGGCCGGCACGGTTGCCTCCAGCGCCTGCGCGGCGGCGCTCTCGCCACCATCGCGGAAGCTGGCGAAGGGCTTGGCCGTAACCGGATCGACGAGGGTGATGGCCTCACCGGTGCCGACCACGGTTTCGCCGGCGATGCGCGAGCCGATGACCCCGCCCGGCACGAGGGAGGCGAAGAGCGCCGCGACGCGGGCAGCGGTGTCGGGACGATGATGGAGCGTCATGGGGCCGTCTTGTCCTCGACGATGCGGTTGAAATCCTCGCCATCGGCGAGGCGAGCGGCGCTGTCCGCCCAGATGCGGGCCACGAGTTCGCTGACTGGAAGATCAGCGCCAACCTCCGCGGCGAGCGCCGCCGCGAGGCGCACGTCCTTGCGCATCAGGCCCATGGTGAAGCCGGAATCGAAGGCGCCGTTCAGCACCCAGCGGGGATAGTTGACCTCCGAGACCGCCGAGCGGCCGGAGGCGGCATTGACCACAGCCAGCACGTCCGCCGCGGGAACGCCGGCGGCCTCCGACAGGCGCACGGCTTCGGACACGGTGAGCAGATGGGCGCCCACGAGGAGATTGTTGACGAGCTTGGCGACATTGCCGGCGCCGGGACCGCCAACATGAAGCCGCTTGGCGCTGATGGCCTCCAGCACCGGCATGGCGCGGGCGAGGTGACCAGCCTCGCCGCCGATCATCATGGTGAGCGTGCCGGCCTCGGCGCCCGCTGGGCCGCCCGAGACAGGTGCATCGATGAAGCCAAGCCCCTTCTCGGCCGCGAGGGCCGCAAGGCGGCGGGAAACGCCGGCCTCCGAGGTCGAGGTATCGACGAAGACCGCGCCCTTTGGTGCTTTCGCGAGGAAACCATCGGGCGCCTCGACGACCTTCGCCACCACATCGGCCGTGGGCAGCGAGGCGATGACCACGTCGCTGGCTGCGAAGAGATCGGCGAGGCCGAGGGCGATGACGCCCTTCGCCTCCGCCAGGGCCACCCGGTCAGGCGAGGGATCGCTGCCATAGGTGCGGAAACCCTTGGCCACGCCATTCGCGGCCATGCCAAGGCCCATGCGCCCGAGGCCCACGACGCCGATGCTCAATGCCCTCACCCGGACCCCCTGCCCTGTGCTGCGCGACCCGCCCGGCGAGACTGGAGCGGTTGCTCATCAAAGGGTCAAGGCGCGAGATTGGGCAGACCCGGTGATGGCAAGCTGCCATGCGCCGGGGCTGGTTGTGACGCGAGGTCAGCGCACTTTTTCCGGGCTGAGATCGCGTTCGAGGCGCTGGGAGTAGCGGCTCATCGTGTAGCAGGCGACGAAATAGACGAAGGCGGCATAGAGATAGGCCTCCGTCGCGAAGCCCAGCCAGTTGGAATCGCCGAGCGCCGAGCGCAGCGTCGTGAAGAAGTCGAAGATGCCGATGATCAGCACCAGCGTCGTGTCCTTGAACAGGCCGATGAAGGTGTTGACCTGGGCGGGAATGGTGATCTTCAGCGCCTGCGGCAGGATGATGAAGCGCATGGTCTGCGCATAGTTCAGGCCGACGGAGGCGGCGCCCTCGAACTGTCCCTTGGGGATCGCCTGCAGGCCACCGCGGAAGACCTCGGCCATGTAGGCCGCGGCGAAGACGATGAAGGCGATCTGGGCGCGGATCAGCCGGTCGATCTCGACGCCCTGCGGCATGAAGAGCGGCACGATGAAGGTGGCGATGAAGAGGAGCGAGATCAGCGGCACGCCGCGGATGAACTCGATCCAGGCCACCGACAGCGCGCGCACGATCGGCCGCTTCGAGCGGCGGCCCAGCGCCAGCATGATGCCGATCGGATAGGCCATGGCGAGGCCGAAGACCGAAAGGAAGATGGTGACGAGCCAGCCGCCCCACAGCCGCGTCGCCACCGGCTCGAGGCCGGGAATGCGGATGCCGAGGACGGAGCCGCCCATCAGGCCCCACATCACGCCAAGCACGCCGACCCAGCCATAGACGAGTTCGCGCCGCCAGAAGACGCGCTGCGTCGACAGCGCGACCATCGCAGCGAAGATCACCAGGACGGTCGCGGGCCGCCAGCGCTGCTCGAAGGGATAGAGGCCGAAGACCGAGAACCAGAACTTCTCGCCGATGAAGGCCCAGCAGGCGCCGCCCGCCTCGCGGCACTGGGCGGCGGTGCCGACGAAGGTGGCGTTGAACAGCGCCCAGGAGAGGAAGGGCGGCAGCAGCCAGGCGAGGAGCCCGAGGCAGACGATCGTGATGACGGCGTTGCCGGGCGTGCCGAAATAGGTGCGCAGCAGTGCGACCGGCCAGGAGGGCCGGACGCTCGCCGGGGGCTTCAGGTCGGCCAGGCGCTCGCTGGCGACGAAGGCGGTAAAGGTGGCGGGGGCGACGGGAGGGTTCATGGGTCAGCGCTCCCGGATCGCGACGCGGCCGTTGTACCAGTTCATGAAGGCCGAGGTGACAAGGGAGATGGTCAGGTAGACCACCGCGAAGACGAGGATCACCTCCACGGCACGGCCGGTCTGGTTCATCGTCGTGTTGGAGACGTGGACGAGGTCAGGGTAGCCGATCGCCACCGCCAGCGACGAGTTCTTCGTGAGGTTGAGATACTGGCTGGTCAGCGGCGGGATGATGACCCGCAGCGCCTGCGGCAGGATGACGAGGCGCATGATGCGCGGCGCCGGCAGGCCCAGGGCATTGGCGGCCTCCCACTGGCCCTTCGACACCGAGACGATGCCGCCGCGGACGATCTCGGCGATGAAGGCGGCGGTGTAGAGCACGAGGCCGAGCAGCAGGGCGACGAATTCGGGCGAGAGCTCGACGCCGCCGGAGAAGTTGAAGCCCTGCAGGACCGGCACCGAGAGCGTTGCGGGGAAGCCCTGCGCGGCGAGGGCGAGGAAGGGCAGGCCGATGATCAGGCCGGCGGCGATGGGCAGCAGCGGCGGCGCGTCGCCCGTCGCCTCGCGGCGGCGCTTCAGGGCCTTGGCCGCGACGATGCTGGCGACAAGGCCAGCGACGAGGGCCCAGATGGCCGGCCACAGCGCCGGCGACCACTCGACCCAGGGCATCTTCATGCCGCGGTTCGACAGGAACATGCCGGGACCCACCGGCAGGGCCTGACGCGGACCGGGCAAGGCGTTGATGATGGCGTACCAGAGGAAGAGCTGCAGCAGCAGCGGCGTGTTGCGCACGACCTCGACATAGCCGGCCACGATGCGCGCGAGCAGCGGATTGGAGGACAGGCGCATGACGCCCACCGCGACGCCGAGCAGGGTCGCGAGCACGATGCCGACGACGGCGATGCGGAGCGTGTTGAGCAGGCCGACGAGGACGGCGCGCCCATAGGTGTCGGTGGGCGCGAAGCTGATGAGCCCCTCGCCGATGGCGAAATTCGCCTGCCGTCCCAGATAGTCCCAGCCGAAGGCGAGACCGCGGGCCAGCATGTTGGCCGACATGTTGTTGAAGGCGGCCCAGACGACCATCACGACGAAGACCACGAGCCCGGTCTGCAGGGCGAGCCCGCGCTTGACGGGATCGTTCCAGAACGCCGTTTTCGGCGCAGTCGGGCGGTCGGTTGTGGTCATGGCACTGTCCCGGGGCGGCGGCGGATGGCGACGGGGCTTCGCAAATCCCGTGCCCGGTATGGCGAACCCCGGGGCGCATGGCGCGCCCCGGGGCCGACGGTCATATGAGGCGCGATCAGCGGGCCGGCGGGGCGTAGAGCAGGCCGCCGTTGGTCCAGGTGCGGTTCAGGCCGCGCTCCAGGCCGAGGGGCGTGTTCGGGCCGAGATGACGCTCGAAGATCTCGCCGTAATTGCCGAAGGCCTTGATGATGGCGCGCATGTAGCCGGGATCGGCGGCGCCGAGGGCGGCGCTCATGCCCGGCTCGGTGCCGAGCAGGCGACGGATGCGCGGATCGGTGGCGGTGGTGGCCATCTGGTCGACGTTAGCCTGGGTGATGCCGAACTCCTCGGCGTCGATCAGGCCGAAGACGGTCCAGGCGACGATGTTGGTGAGCTCCTCGTCACCCTGGCGGACGACCGGCGAGAGCGGCTCCTTCGACATGCGCTCCGGCAGGATCACGTGATCGCGCGGATTGGTGAGCAGCACGCGGGCAGCGGCGAGCGCGGCGAAGTCGTTGGTGAAGACGTCGCAGCGGCCCTGGTCGTAGGCGCGGCGCAGCTCGTCGAGCGCCTCGATGACCACCGGGCGGAAGGTCATGTTGTTCTGGCGGAAATAGTCCGCGAGGTTGAGCTCGGTGGTGGTGCCGGGCTGGACGCAGACGGTGGCGCCGTTGAGCTGCTTGGCGGAGGTGACGTTGAGGCGGCGCGGCACCATCACGGACTGGCCGTCATAGAAGACGATGGCCGGGAAGTTGAAGCGGTTGACACCGGTGTCGCGGGTCAGCGTCCAGGTCGAGTTGTTGGAGAGGATGTCGACCTCGCCATTGGTCAGCGCCGGGAAGCGCGACTGGGTCGTCACCGGAACGAACTCGACCTTGTTCGGGTCGTTGAAGATGGTGATGGCGACGGCGCGGCAGATCTCGACGTTGAAGCCGCCCCAGACGCCCTGGGCGTTCGGCACGCCGAAGCCGGGGTTGGACGGGCCCTGCACGCCGCAGCGGATGGTGCCGCGGGCCTTGATGGCGTCCAGATCGCGGCCGGCCTCGGCGGCCGTCGGGCCGAAGACGAGGGCGGAGGCCGCAAGGCCCGCCAGGACGAAGTTCCTTATCATTCCCAACTCTCCTGATGAGGTCCCGCGCGCCGGACGCGGCATCGGCGGGACGATCGTTGGCCACCGGTGCGTCCCGGAAGCTGCGCAAAGGTCTGCAAATGGCGGCCGGCTTTTCAACGGGACCATCAATCTCTGTGACAATTTGCATCAGCTGCGCTGATCGGTGGCACCGTACCGGGTGGCCTGCCGCTTCTGGCGTCACGCGACGCCGGAAAGGCCGGGATTCACGGTGTCATCACACCGTTGCAGAGCCGGCACTGTGCACAAGGATGAGGCGACGCGCCGCAGGCCGGCAGACCCGGCCGGGAGGCGGCCGCATGCGTTGCGGCGATCCGCCGCAGCAACCCCTGCGGGTAGCGTGGCCGATCAGGGGGACGGACGGGACGTGCTGCGCCAGGCCCGCGGGTCGAGACCATGGGCCTTGAGGCGCGAGGCGAAGGTCGTCGGCCTGACGCCGAGCCGCTCCGCCGCGCCACCGGGACCGGAGATCTTGCCGCCGGCAAGGTCCAGCGCTGCCATGAGGCTGCGCCGGTCGCGCTGGCGTCGCTCCTCCTCGGTGAGGAGACCATCGGCGGGCAGCACGATCGGCTCGGGAGCCGTGGGACGGGGTGCGGTTCCCGGCAGGTCGATGGTCAGGCGGCCGTTGCGGGCGAGGATCGCGGCGCGCTCGATGACATTCTGCAATTCGCGGACATTGCCGGGCCAGTCATAGGCGGCAAGCCGCCTCACATCGCCCTCCGACAGGCCGAGGCCCGAAACCTTCAGCTTGCGTTCGGCATGGCGGAGGAAGTGGAGGGCGAGCGGCGCCACATCCTCGATGCGCTCGCGCAGGGGCGCCGAATGGATGGGGAAGACGTCGAGGCGGAAATAGAGGTCCTCGCGGAAGCGCCCTGCCCTCACCTCGGCCCGCAGGTCGCGGTTGGTCGCGGCAATGACGCGGACGTCGACCGTGCGCGTGCGCTCCTCGCCGACGCGCTCGAACTGCCCCTCCTGCAGGATGCGCAGCAGCTTGCCCTGCAGTTCCAGCGGGATCTCGCCGACCTCGTCGAGAAAGAGCGTGCCGCCATCGGCGAGCTCGAAGCGGCCGATGCGGTCGCGCAGCGCGCCGGTGAAGGCGCCCCGGACATGGCCGAAGAACTCGCTCTCGAAGAGTTCGCGCGGGATGGCGGCGCAGTTGACGCGGATGAGCGGGCGGTCGCGGCGGGCGCTGGCCTCATGGATGGCGCGGCCGATCAGCTCCTTGCCGGTCCCGGACTCGCCGGTGACGAGGACGGTCGCATCGGTCGGGGCGACGAGATCGATCTGCCGCTGCACCTTCTGGATGGCGGAGGAGCGGCCGATGATGCCGCGGTGATTGCTCTCGAGGCGGATTTCCTCCTGGAGATAGGCGTTCTCGCGCTCCAGCCGCTCGCGCAGGCTGTCGACCTCGGCGAGCGCCTGGCGCAGCTTCTCCTCGGCCTCGCGGCGCTGGCTGACATCGCGGAAGACGATGACCGCGCCGATGATGGCGCCGCGTTCGCGGATGGGGGTCGAGGTATATTCGACCCAGAGCGGCGTGCCGTCCTTTTTCCAGAAGACCTCGTCGGTGACGGTCTGCACCGCGCCATTGCGGAAGGCGGCGTAGATCGGACAGGCCTGGTTCGGATAGGGCGAGCCATCGGCGCGGTGGTGATGGACGAGCGAGTGCATGTCCTTGCCGACCAGTTCCTCGGCCGTCCAGCCAAGCAGGGCCTCGGCCGCCGGGTTGACAAAGGTGGTCTTGCCGTCGGCATTGACGCCATAGATCCCCTCGCCTGCCGCCTTGAGGATCAGCTGGTTCTCCTTCTCGATGGTGTGGAAGAGGCGCTCGACGCGCTTCCACTCGTCGATGCCCTGGCGGAGCGTACCGTCGGCATCGGCGTCGATGTCGCGGCGGTGGCGGGCCTCGAGATCGACCATCGTCAGCAGGACCAGCGGCTCGGCGCCCGCCCGCAGCACCGTGCCGGCATATTCGACGCGCAGCGTGCCGCCGCCGGCCTTCAGCGGCGACAGGCTGCGGGTATGGGCAACGCCCCGGTAGAGGACCTCCTCGGTGAAGACGACCAGGGCCGGCCGCTGGCCGCGGTGCAGGTCGGTGATGCGCAGCGCCCGCAGCGCGGCGGCGGGATAGCCGAGAAGGCGCTCGGCCGCCGGGTTGGCGTCGACGATGGCCGCCGAGCGCGGATCGATGACCAGCGCGGCTTCGGGAAGCGCGGTGAAGGCGGCGCCGGCAGGTGATGCGGTCGGGATCACGGCGGGTCTCCGGATGTCACGACATATCGTGAGAGTACCGACGAGACTTCGTCAATGACGATTTTTCGTAATTGGCCATTCGTAGCGCCCATCCAGCGGTTCTGCGGCTTTGGGTCGCCACGGCCGATTTGGCCCCGCCCTTGCAAGCTCCTCCTGGCGATCGCCGTCCACCGCAACCCCGAAGGATGACCCCATGGCCCTGTTCGACAATCCGTTCAATGCCGCGAAGCGTTTCCTGAAAGGCTGCGCCTGCGGCCGCCATGCCTCCGATGCCGAACATGAGGCGTCCATCCGCGCCGAGGCGACCGCCGTCGAGGCAGCGGGCGAGGAAAGCCGCTACCGCCGCGTCGTCGAGCAGGCGGTGATGCGCGCGCTGTTTCCGAACGACACCCATCGCCGCGCCTTCCTGAAGACGGTCGGCGCCTCCACCGCTGCCGCCGCCATTGCCAGCTTCTTCCCCATCGGCGCGGCGACGGAAGCCCTTGCCCAGACCGGCCCGATCGAGAAGAAGGACCTCAAGGTCGGCTTCATCCCCATCACCTGCGCCACGCCCATCATCATGGCCCATCCGCTGGGCTTCTATTCGAAGCACGGCCTCAACGTCGAAGTGGTGCGCACCGCCGGGTGGGCGGTCATCCGCGACAAGACCCTGAACAAGGAATATGACGCCGCCCACATGCTGGCGCCGATGCCGATCGCCATCACCATGGGCGTCGGCTCGAACCCGATCCCCTATTCGGTCTCGGCGATCGAGAACATCAACGGCCAGGCCATCACGCTTGCCAACAAGCACAAGGACAAGCGCGATCCGAAGGACTGGAAGGGCTTCCGCTTCGCCGTGCCCTTCGACTTCTCGATCCACAATTACCTGCTGCGCTACTACCTCGCCGAGGCCGGCCTCGATCCGGACCGCGACGTGCAGATCCGCGCCGTGCCGCCGCCGGAAATGGTCGCCAACCTGCGCGCCGACAATATCGACGGCTTCCTCGGCCCCGACCCGTTCAACCAGCGCGCGGTCTTCGACGGCGTCGGCTTCATCCACATCCTCTCCAAGGAGCTGTGGGACGGCCACCCCTGCTGCGCCTTCGCGGCGAGCCGCGAGTTCGTCACCACCATGCCGAACACCTATCGCGCTCTGCTCAAGGCGATCATCGACGCCACGGCCCATGCCCAGAAGCCGGAGAACCGGCGCGAGATCGCGACCGCCATCGCCGCGCCGAACTATCTCAACCAGCCGGTCACGGTGCTGGAGCAGATCCTCACCGGCACCTATGCGGACGGCCTCGGCCAGGTGAAGCGCGACCCGAACCGCATCCAGTTCGACCCGTTCCCGTGGGAGAGCTTCGCGGTGTGGATCCTCACCCAGATGAAGCGCTGGGGCCAGATCCGCGGCGACGTCGACTACAATGGCATTGCCCGCCAGGTCTTCCTCGCCACCGATGCCGCCGCGATGATGCGCGAGCTCGGCCTGACCCCGCCCGCCACCGCCAGCAAGAGCTTCTCGGTGATGGGCAAGGCCTTCGATCCGGCCAAGCCCGAGGAATACATCTCCTCCTTCGCCATCAAGCGCAGCTGAGGCGGCGGCAGACCGCCATCGGAGCCACCATGACCCGGCCTCCCATCCCGCCGTTCACCCTCGAGACGGCGCGCCAGAAAGTGCGCGCCGCAGAGGACGCGTGGAACACCCGCGACCCCGACCGGGTGGCGCTTGCCTATACCGAGGGCAGCACCTGGCGGAACCGCTCGGAGTTCTTCGCGGGACGGCCGGCGATCCGCGCCTTCCTCGCCGCCAAATGGGCGAAGGAGCAGGATTATCGGCTGATCAAGGAGCTCTGGGCGTTCCACGAGATCCGCATCGCCGTGCGCTTCCAGTACGAGTGGCACGACGGCGCGGGGCAGTGGTTCCGCTCCTACGGCAACGAGCAATGGCAGTTCGACGCCGACGGCTACATGGAGCGGCGCGAGGCGAGCATCAACGACGTCCCCATCACGGAGGCCGAGCGCCGCTTCACCTGGCCGCTCGGCATCCGCCCCGCCGACTTCCCCGGCCTGACGGAGCTCGGCCTGTGACACCTGTCCTTCCCACCTTCGAGGTCCGGCCATGACGCGCTCGATCGGCCTTCGCGCCCTCGTCCTCTCCCTCGTCATCCTCGGCGTCTTCCTCGCCGCCTGGCATGTCGCCGTCAGCGGCGGCGGCGCGGGCGGCCAGGCGGTCGACCCGGAATATGCCAAGCTCGTGGGCGCTGCCGCCGCGACCGGCGGCCAGACACCGATGCCCGGCCCGATCGATGTCGGCAAGGCGATCTGGAAGCACCTCTCCGACCCGTTCTATGTGCGCGGCACGAATGACATGGGCATCGGCATCCAGCTCGCCTATTCGCTCGCCCGCGTGCTGCTCGGCTTCGGCATCGCCGTGGCGGTGGCGGTGCCGCTCGGCTTCCTGATCGGCATGTCGCCGCTGGTCTACCGGGCGCTCGATCCCTTCATCCAGGTGATGAAGCCCATCTCGCCGCTCGCCTGGATGCCGCTCGCCCTCTACACGATCAAGGATTCCTCGCTCTCCTCGATCTTCGTGATCTTCATCTGCTCGCTCTGGCCGATGCTGATCAACACGGCCTTCGGCGTCGCCTCGGTCCGCAAGGACTGGCTCAACGTCGCACGCACGCTGGAGGTCGGGCCGGTGCGCAAGGCCTTCACGGTGATCCTGCCGGCCGCCGCGCCCACCATCCTCACCGGCATGCGCATCTCGGTCGGCATCGCCTGGCTGGTCATCGTCGCGGCCGAGATGCTCGTGGGCGGCACAGGCATCGGCTACTTCGTCTGGAACCAGTGGAACAACCTGTCGCTGACCGACATCATCACGGCCATCCTGCTGATCGGCCTCGTCGGCATGGCGCTGGACCAGATCCTCGCCCGCCTCACCCGCCTCGTGACCTATCAGGAGTGACGCGCGTGGCCTCGTCCTACATTTCCATCGAGGGCATTGCCCGCCGCTTCCCCGCCCCCGAGGGCGGCAAGACCACCATCTTCGAGGACCTGTGGTTCGGCATGGAGCGCGGCGAGTTCGTCTGCGTCATCGGCCATTCCGGCTGCGGCAAGACGACGGTGCTGAACATCCTCGCCGGGCTCGACGAGCCGACCGAGGGCGCCGTCATCATCGACGGCAAGGCCATCGAGGGCCCGAGCCTCGACCGCGCCGTCATCTTCCAGAGCCACGGCCTGCTGCCCTGGCGCACCGTGCTCGGCAATGTCGCCTATGCCGTCGCCTCTAAGTGGCGCGACTGGCCGAAGGCGAAGGTCGAGGAGCACGCCCGCAAGGCCATCGCCACGGTGGGCCTTGCGGGAGCCGAGATGAAGAAGCCCTCGCAGCTCTCCGGTGGCATGAAGCAGCGCGTGGGCATTGCCCGGGCGCTGTCCATCGAGCCGAAGATCATGCTGATGGACGAGCCCTTCTCGGCGCTCGACGCGCTGACCCGCGGCACGCTGCAGGACGAGGTCCGCGGCCTGTGCCGCACCACCGGCCAGACCGTCTTCATGATCACCCACGACGTCGACGAGGCGATCTATCTCGCCGACAAGATCGTGCTGATGACCAACGGCCCGGATGCCCGCATCGCCGAGATCGTCGTCAATCCTTTGCCGGCTGATCGTTCGCGCCACGACGTGCACAAGCACCCGGCCTTCTATCCCGTGCGCAACCACATCATCGACTTCCTGGTGACGCGCTCGAAGAGCTTTGCCGCCGAACTCGCCACCCCCGGCAAGGTGTGGAACCGCCGCTCGCCGCCGCTGGTCACTCCCGGCGCCCCCGATCCGACGCCGCCGCTGGCGCGCGCCGTCTGACGACCACCCCCGAAACCCCGAGCAATCCCTAAGGAGACGGACGATGATCCGCGAAGAGCTCACGGAAAAGATCCTCGACATCAAGCGCGAGAAGGGCTGGACCTGGAAGCACATCACCGACGAGATCGGCGGCATGTCGCCGGTCCTGGTGATCGGCGCGCTGCTCGGCCAGCACAAGCTGGTGAAGCCGCTGGCGAAGAAGGCCGCCGCCCTGTTCGGCCTCACCAGCGCCGAGGAGGCCATGCTCAACGAGGTGCCCTATCGCGGCACCGGCACCTCCATGCCGCCGACCGATCCGCTGATCTACCGCTTCTACGAGCTGGTCCTCGTCAACGGCCCGGCCTGGAAGGCGATCATCGAGGAGGAGTTCGGCGACGGCATCATGTCGGCCATCGACTTCAACATGGAGTTCGAGCGCGAGCCGAACCCCAAGGGCGACCGGGTGAAGATCACCATGTCCGGCAAGTTCCTGCCCTTCAAATATTACGGCAACGAGCAGGGCATCCCCGACTACGGCTTCAAGGAGGCGTGATCGGCGGGGGCTTCCGGTGACGGTCGCGGCAGGCGAGACTGCCGCGACACCTTTGCCGGAGCCCCGCTTGCGCCCTGCCGCGATCGCCCTTGCCGTCGCGGCCCTCGCCGCCGCTCCCGCCGCCCGCGCGGCGGAGGCCTGCCCGCCCGCCGCGCCCTGCGCGGTGTCCGGCGGCACCTATGCCCTCGCCGTGCCCTCCGGCTGGGACGGCCGGCGGCCCCTCCCCCTGGTCGTCTTCTTCCACGGCCTTGGCGAAAGCCCGGCCCTGGTCCTGTCGCGCGCCGACATGATCGGCCTGGTGGAGAAGGAAGGCATCATCCTCGCCGTTCCCGCAGGGCTCGAGGCGCGCTGGTACGTGCGCCCGGGCGGCCCGCGGCCGCGCGACGACCTCGCCTTTGCCGCGGCGGTGGTGGAGGACGTCATGGCCCACCACCCCGTCGACCCGACCCGGGTGGTCGCCAGCGGGTTCTCGGCCGGCGCCTTCCTCACCTGGACGCTGGCCTGCGACAGGCCCGGGCGTTTCACCGGCTTCCTGCCCATTGCCGGCGGCCTGTGGCACCCGGTGCCGGAAGGGCCATGCCCGGGCGGGCCCGTCGCCATCCGCCATGTCCATGGCCGCGCGGATCGCACCGTTCCGCTGGCCGGGCGGGCGCTGTCCGGCGGCGTGCGGCAGGGCGACATGCGGGCGAGCCTTGCGACCGCCCTCGTCACCAATCAATGCGCGGCGGTGCCGGAGGTGGCGGAGACAGAGGCCGAGACCTGCACGACCTGGCGCGGCTGCCGCAGCGGTGGGCTCTCCTTCTGCACCCATCCCGGCGGGCATGACATGGACGGACGCTTCATCGCCGAGGGCCTCGCCTGGCTGGCCGGCCTCAAGGGGCCGGGCAAGTGACATGTCAAAAGACACTGGGCACGGCGCTGCAATCCGGCATGATGCCCAGCTTCACGACACGGAAAGACGCGCATGGGTGAGACGACCGGCCTCATGCGGCTGACCTATTTCAGCCGCCACGACCTCCCCTGCGACGCGGAGGGCTTCCATCCGGCCTTTGCCGCGATCGAGGCCGAGGCGGTGCCGCGCAATGCCGCCCTTGGCATCACCGGGTTCCTCGTCTGCGCGCGGACCTGGTTCGCCCAGGTGATCGAGGGCCCGCTCGATGCCATCGAGCAGCTCTACGGCGTGATCTCCGGCGACCTCCGCCACCGCGACCTGCAGCTTGTCGAGCATGTGGTGGCACAGCGCAGGCTCTTCCCCGACTGGCACATGGCCATCGGCACCGCCTCGCCGCAGGCCGGCATGGTCTTCGCGACCCTCGACTTCTCGGAGGTCGAGGCGCCGGAGGGCCGGCTGCCCCGCGACTTCCACGACCTCGCCGCCGATCTCGCGGCGCTGAAGCGCCTCGCCGCCGACTGAAGCGCTCGCCTCCCGCTCAGAAGCCCGCCTGGACCGCGATGATCGTCTCGGAGCGGATGTCCTCGGTCAGTTGCTCCTCGAGCCGGCCGAATTCCGGCGTCGTCTTCAGCTTGTAGGACCGCGGATGGGCGAAGGGGATCGCGACCTCGCTCTTGAAGCGGCCGGGGCGCGCGCTCATCACCAGCACGCGGTTGGCCATGAACACCGCTTCTTCGATGTCGTGGGTGACGAAGAGAACGGTCTTGCGGTGCTCTTCCCAGATGGAGAGCAGCAGTTCCTGCATCAGCGAGCGGGTCTGGTGGTCGAGCGCGCCGAAGGGCTCGTCGAGCAGCAGGACCTTCGGGTCGTTGGCGAGCGCCCGGGCGAGCGCGGCGCGCTGCTGCATGCCGCCCGAGAGCTGCTTGGGGTAATGGTTGGCGAACTGGGTGAGGCCCACCTGCGCCATCAGCTTCTCGGCGATGGCGCGGCGCTCGGCCGCCGGCGTGCCGCTCTCGCGGGGCCCGAAGGCGATGTTCTCGGCGACCGTCAGCCAGGGAAAGAGCGTGTAGCTCTGGAACACCATGCCGCGGTCAGCGCCCGGGCCTGAGACCGGCTTGCCGTCGAGGGTCACCGTGCCCGTGGTCGGCCGGTCGAGCCCGGCGACGATGCGCAGCAGCGTGGACTTGCCGCAGCCCGAGGGCCCGAGGATGGCGACGAAATCGCCCTCGGCGACCGTGAGATCGACCGGCGCGAGCGCCTGGACGGGAGCGCCCCCGCGCACGCCCGGAAAGGTGCGCGAGACGCCCGCAACGACGACGCCGCTCATATGGTGCTCCAGGGAAACAGCTTCTGGTTCACGGCCTTGAACAGGAAGTCGGAGATGAGGCCGATGACGCCGATGACGATGATGCCGAAGATCATCTGACCGGTGGCGAGCAGCGCCTGGCTTTCGATGATCATGTGGCCGATGCCGGAGGACGAGCCGATAAGCTCGGCGACGATGACATAGGTCCAGGCCCAGCCGAGGACGAGGCGCAGGATCTCGGCGATCTGCGGGGCGGCATAGGGCACCATGACCCGGGCGACGATGCCCTGGTCACGCGCGCCGAGGGTGAGCGCCGCTTCCACGAGGTCCCGGCGGATGGAACCGACCGCCACAGCCACCATCAGCACGATCTGGAAGACCGAGCCGATGAAGATGACGAGAAGCTTCTGTTTCTCGCCGACGCCGGCCCACAGGATGAACAGCGGGATGAAGGCCGAGGCCGGCAGGTAGCGGGCGAAGGAGACGAAGGGCTCGAAGAAGGCCTCGACCGGCTTGTAGGCGCCCATGGCAAGGCCGAGCGGCACGGCGACGAGGGCCGCCAGAACAAATCCGCCGACGACGCGCCAGACCGTCACGCCGATATCGACCAGGAAGCCGTGGTTGGTGAGCAGATACCAGCCCTCGCGCAGCATGGTGACGGGGTCGGCGAGGAAGATCTTTGGCACCAGGCCGCCGAAGGTGACCGCTGCCCAGGCCGCGAAGAAGATCACGAAGAAGGCGATGCCGAGGACGACGCGCGCCGTCGGCGATACGGGCTCGAGGGGTTTCATGGGGTCATCCGGAGGACCAGGAAGATAGACAAGGCACGGAACGCGTCATGCCCGGCACAAGGCCGGGCATGACGGCATCAGCGGTCGCGACGGGCGCGGACGACGTGCGCGCCCGTTACTGGATGAAGCGCGTGTCGACCATGGTGTCGAAGTTCGGCTTGGTGCGGATGATGCCGAGCTCCAGCAGCAGGTCGGCGGCCTTCTCGGAGAAGGTGCGCCACTCGCCGGCGAAGAAGGTCTTGTTGGCGGCCTGGTCCTGCCAGCGCAGGTACTGGGCCGAGTTGCCGAACTGCTCCGCCGTCTGGCGCACGTCGGCGCCCATGATGCGGTAGGCCTCGGCCTGGTTGGTCTTGATCATCTCCAGCGCCTCGAAATAGCTCTTGGCAAGCGCCCGGACGGCGGCCTCATTGGCCTGGATGAAGGCCGGGGTGCAGCCGAACGTGTCCATCACCATCGGATAGTCGAGGGTGGTGGCGATGATCTTGCCGGCCTGCGGGGCGGCGCGCACCGAGGACAGGAACGGCTCGTAGGTCATGGCCGCATCGTTCTGGCCGGCGACGAAGGCCTGGGCGGCCGGGCCCGGCTCCATGTTGACGACGGTGACGTCGCGGATCGACAGGCCGTTCTCGCGGAGCATCCAGGCGAGGGTGAAATAGGGCGCGGTGCCCGGCGCCGAGGCGGCGACCGTCTTGCCGCGCAGGTCGCGGATCGAGTTGATGCCGTTGCGCACGGCCATGCCGTCGGCGCCGTAGCTCTTGTCGAGCTGGAAGAGCTGGGTGGTGGCGATGCCGTTGGCGTTCCAGACGATCCAGGTCTCGACCGTCGTCGCGGCGCACTGGATGTCGCCGGAGGCGATGGCGAGGTGGCGGCTGGCCTGCGGGATCTTGCGGATCGTCACGTCGAGGCCGTTGCGGGCGAAGATGCCGGCTTCCTTGGCGAGGGTCAGGGGCGCGAAGCCGGTCCAGCCGGAAATGCCGATGGCGACCTTGGTCTGGGCGAAGGCCGGGCCCGCGACGGCGAGACCGAGGCCGAGCGCCGCGCCGGCCAGAAGGCGGCGCAGGGTGGACGGTTGCGACATGGTTGTTCTCCTCTGGCGGCCGTCTTGGAAAGGGCCGCTGCTGACCGCACTCTAGGAGGGCGGTTCCATGCTGTGGCATACGGATTTATGCGTATCCCACCGAAAAGTTTGCGCCGCAGCACGGGGATCGACGCGTTGGCTTCCGTCCAATAGCGGCGCCGCGCGTCAATGACGGCCTGAACGAGAGGACATGCGCATGACCGGAACGACCGCCCTGCCCGCCGCCGCCGATGTCGTCACCTTCTGGCACGCGGCGGGCGCGGACGCCTGGTTCACCAAGGACGAAGCCTTCGACGCGCGGTTCCGCGAGCGCTTCTGGGAGGCGCATTTCGCCGCCGCACGCCGGGAGCTCGACGGCTTCATGGCGACGGCGGAGGGCGCGCTCGCCCTGATGATCCTGCTCGACCAATTCCCCCGCAACGCCTTCCGCGGCACCGGCCACATGTATGCGACGGACCCGCTGGCGCTCTCCTTCGCGCGGATCGCAGATGCGCGGGGCGATGCCGCCCATGTCGATCCGGCCTTGAGGGTGTTCCTGTCCCTGCCCTACTCGCATGCGGAAGTGCTGGCGGACCAGGAGCGCGCGGTCGAGCTGACCCGCGCCATCGGCGGCGAGACGCACGCCCACGCGATCGGCCACCGCGACGTCATCGCGCGGTTCGGCCGCTTCCCGCATCGCAACGCGATCCTCGGGCGGACGACGACAGCGGAGGAACAGGCGTTCCTCGATGGCGGGGGATTTGCGGGGTGATGGAGGCTGGCGATCCCGGCAGGGCTCGAACCTGCGACATTCTGCTTAGAAGGCAGATGCTCTATCCAGCTGAGCTACGGGACCGAAGGAGCCCGCCGCCGCCCCGCCCTCAATGGGTCCAGGCGCCGACGCGGTTGAACTTGAAGTTGTCGGAATAGGCGGCGATACGTCTCTTCGGCTCCTCGGCCTCGAAGACCTGATAGGCGATGCCGTTCTTCTCGGCATAGGCGATGGCCTCTTCCTTCGTGGCGAAGGAAAGCTTCACCTGCTGCGCCATGTCGGTCGAGCTGGTGTAGCCCATCAGCGGCTCGACGGTGCGCGGCGCGGCCGGCTCGAACTCGAGCCGCCACTGGCCGGTCTTGGCCTGTCCGGACTGGGTGGCGGTCCTGGCTGGCTTGTAGATACGGGCGACCACGGCATTCCTCCGAAGGCTGGTCGGGGCGACTGGATTCGAACCAGCGACCTAGAGTACCCAAAACTCTCGCGCTACCAGGCTGCGCTACGCCCCGTGAGCAAAGGCAATAACCGAGCGCCGCGGCAGCGGCAAGCCGGACGGCGCGGAGCGCCTCAGCCGCGGAAGAACGGGTGCTCGACCCGGTCGCCGGCGGCGATGCCGAGGCGTCTCGCCGTGCCGGCGATGACCTCGAGAACCCCCTTCACCGGACCGTTCGAGGAGATCGTCGCCTCGGAGAAGGGCGTGGTGTTCTCGGCGATGTGGTTGATGAGGCCGTTGGCGCGGATGAAGACCATGTCCAGCGGGATGTAGGTGTTCTTCATCCACATCGAGACCTCGGTCTCGCGCGCGCCGAACTCGAAGAGCATGCCGCGGCCCTCGGGCAGCTCGCGGCGGAACATCAGGCCGCGGGAGCGCGTCTCCGGCGTGTTGGCGATCTCGACGATGAAGGGATGGCGTGCGCCCGAACGGGTGACGATGGCGAGCTGGCCGGTCTCGCCCTGGGCGAAGGCGGCATCGGCGGCCAGCGCCGGCGCCGCGGGCAACAGCAACGCCGCGCCAAGGAGGCGGCGGCGGTCGAGCCGGAGGTCAGCGAGGGCGAGGTCGGAGGTCACGGCGCTGGGCATGGCCGCGGTTCTAGCCCGTCAATGGGAGGCTGGAAAGGGTGCACCGTCGGGCCGCACCTCGGCGGCCATCAGTCCCTTCGAGCCGTCGCCGTAGCGCACCAGCACCCACTGGCCGGGGCGCAGCTCGGTCATGCCATAGCGACGCAGGGTCTCCATGTGCACGAAGATGTCGGGCGTGCCGGGACCGCGGGAGAGGAAGCCGAAGCCGCGCAGCCGGTTGAACCACTTCACCTCCGCGCGCTCGAGCCCGGAAGTCGGCACCACGTGCACATGGGTGCGCGGCGGCGGCAGCTGGGCCGGATGGACCGCGGTCGATTCGTCCATGGAGAGGACGCGGAAGGCCTGCAGGCCGCGCTGGCGGGCGGTCGCCTCGACGACGATGCGGGCGCCCTCATAGGCCGTCTGGAAGCCGTCGCGGCGCAGCGTGGTGACGTGGAGGAGAACGTCCGGGCCGCCGCCGTCGGGAACGATGAAACCGTAGCCCTTGGCCACGTCAAACCACTTGATGGCGCCGGCGACCTCGACGAGATCCGCGGGGACGGCTTCCGGCGCCATTTGCGCATCGGCAAGACGCCGCTGACCGTCCTTGTTCACGGGGCCATTCGCATCGGAACCGTCCGACGTCATCACACTCACCGCCGCGCTCTCGGGATCTTGGCCTCGATCCCTGCCCACCCTGATTCTCCCCATGAGGATAGCACCCGCCCTGCGCCGGCAAAGCCCAAAAATCAGCTTTTGCGCGTCGTCCCCAGACCTTTGGTGGACGAGGCGTTGACGCACGGTCACGAAACCTGTGGCAGTTGGAACCGTTCCATGACCGCCGACAGGAGCGGTCCGATCTCGGTGCGCAGGACCAGCGTGGCGATGTCGTCAAGGGGCGTCGGCTCGCGATTGATGATGACGAGGCTGGCGCCGTTCTCGGCCGCGGCGGCAGGCAGGCCGGCCGCGGGATAGACGACGAGCGAGGAGCCGATGGCGAGGAAGAGGTCGCAATCGGCCGCGAGGGCCGCGGCCCGGCGCATCTTGTCCTCCGGCATGGCCTGTCCGAAGGAGATGGTGGCGGATTTGACCGGCCCGGCGCAGGCCTCGCAATCCGGCGGCGCTCCGCTCGCCTCGAAGCGCTCGCGCACCCAGCCGAGTTCGTAACGGCGCTGGCAGGCCAGGCAGGTCGCATAGGTGCCGTTGCCATGGATCTCGATGAGCCGCTCGTCGGGGATGCCGGAGTCCTGGTGCAGGTTGTCGATGTTCTGGGTGATGACGGCATCGAGCCGGCCGGCGCGCATGAGGGCCGCGAGCGCCAGGTGGCCGCGGTTCGGCGCGGCGCCGCGATAGCTGTCGTCCATGGTGAACTTGCGCCGCCACGCCTCCGCCCGCGCCTCGCGGCTCGCCACGAAGGCCTGGAAGGGGATCGGCTTGTTCTGGGTCCACAAGCCGCCGGGCGAGCGGAAATCGGGAATGCCGGATTCGGTTGAGATGCCCGCACCGGTGAAGGCCACCGCACGGCTGGACTGTGCAAGGAGGCTTGCAAGTTCGTCCGCCGCCGTCTTCAACTCCGCATCCACCATCGGCACCTCCCGCACGAAGGGCTCTCCCCCATGCGCTACCTTCACACCATGGTCCGCGTCACGGACCTCGACCAGTCGCTCGACTTCTACTGCAACAAGCTCGGCCTGGTTCAGGTTCGCAAGAACGACTTTCCGCAGGGCAAGTTCACCCTCGTCTTCCTCTGCGCCCCCGAGGACAAGGCGGCGGCGGAAGCGGCGATCGCCGCCGGCCGGCGCGACGCGCCTATGCTGGAGCTGACCTATAACTGGGATCCGGAGACCTACACGGGCGGGCGCAATTTCGGCCATCTCGCCTATGAGGTCGAAGATATCTACGCCACCTGCGAGAAGCTGATGAAGGCCGGCGTCACCATCAACCGCCCGCCGCGCGACGGCCGCATGGCCTTCGTCCGCTCGCCCGACGCCATCTCCATCGAGATCCTGCAGAAGGGCGAGGCCAAGGCCCCGGCCGAGCCCTGGGCCTCCATGCCGAACACCGGCGTCTGGTGAGCCCTTGCTGCAGCTGAACCCGCAGGTCCTCGACACCGGCACGCCGCCGATTCCGGCGGCGCGCGCCTGGATGGCGTCCTATGGCGGCCACCACGGCCCGGCCATCGACCTGTCGCAGGCCGCGCCCGGCGCCCCGCCCCCGGCGGAACTGCTGGCAAGGCTCGGCGCCGCGGCGGCCCGGCCCGAGGTCGCACGCTATGGCGCGATCCTCGGCGATGCCGCCCTGCGCGAGGCCTATGCGCGGGATGTGGCGGCGACCTATGGCGGCGACGTGGGTCCTGCCGATGTGGCGATCACCGCCGGCTGCAACCTCGCCTTCCTCGCGGCGGTGCTGGCGGTGGCGGGGCCCGGCTCCTCGGTGATCCTGCCCGCCCCCTGGTACTTCAACCACCAGATGACGCTGCAGATGCTCGGCATCGGCGTCACGCCCCTGCCCTGCCGTCCCGAGGATCGCTTCGTGCCGGATGTGGCGGCGGCCGAGGCGCTGATCGACGCGACGACGCGGGCCCTGGTGCTGGTGACGCCGAACAACCCGACGGGTGCGATCTATCCCGAGGGCGTCATCGCCGCCTTCGCCGATCTCGCGAAACGGCGCGGCCTCGCGCTCATCGTCGACGAGACCTATCGCGACTTCCTCGCCGATGGCGCCAACCGCGCCCATGGCCTGCTGACGCGGCCCGATTGGCGCGACACGGTCATCCAGCTCTATTCCTTCTCCAAGAGCTACGCCGTGCCCGGCCACCGCGCTGGCGCCATCACCGCCGGGCCGCAGGCCATGGGGGAAATCCTGAAAGTTCTCGACAGCGTGCAGATCTGCGCGGCCCGCCCCGCCCAGGAGGCGCTGGCCTGGGCCATCGACGGCACCGCGGACTGGCGCGCGACCATGCGGGCGACGATCAACGGCCGCATCAGCGCCTTCGCCCGGGTGGTGGAGGCCTGCCCCGGCTGGTCCATCTCCTCCATCGGTGCCTATTTCGCCTATGTGCGGCACCCCTTCGCGGGCGTGCCGGCGGAGCGGGTCGCCGAATGCCTCGCCAAGGAGCGCGGCGTGCTCGGCCTGCCCGGCTCCTATTTCGGCCCGGGCCAGGACGACCACCTGCGCTTCGCCTTCGCCAATGCCGACGAGGCGGCGATCGCCGACCTGCCGGCGCGGCTCAAGGGCCTTGCCCCCTAGAGCTCCATCACCGCCTGCACGCCCGGCACCGCCTTGATGGCGCCGGCGATCTGCGGTGAGACGGCAAAGCGCCCCGGCAGCTTCACCTCGACCTCGCTCGCTGCATCGGCGAGGCGGATGACGAGGCTGACCTCGCCGTCGCCCTTGCCCGGCAGGCGCTTGGCGACGCTGTCGACCGCGCCGAGATCCTCGATGAAGACGCGGAACCCCTTCTGGACGCGCACCGCCGCCTCATCCAGTGGCTCGACCGACTGGATGCGGATGCGGACATCCTCGCCCTGCACCTCGGCGCCGACCGCCATGAGCACGGCCCGGCCGGGTTCCAGCAGGTCGCGGTAGAGCGCGAGGCCTTCGGAGAACAGCACGCCCTCGTAATGGCCCGAAGGGTCGGAGAAGGTGACGATGCCCATCTTATTGCCGGTCTTGGTGCGGCGCTCCTGGCGGGCGGTGACGACGCCGGCGAGGCGGCCGGCGCTTGCCCCCTGGCGCACCGAGCGGGCGAACTGGGCATAGGGCTCGATGCGCAGGCGCTTCAGCGCCGCCTGGTAGTCGTCGAGCGGGTGGCCGGAGAGGAAGAAGCCGATGGCCTTGTATTCCTCGTCGAGCTTCTCGGCGGGGAGCCAGGGCTCGACCTTCGGCACGCGGATGAGCGGCGCGCCCGAGCCGCCGAAGAGTTCGTCCTGGCCGAGCGCCCGGCCCTCGGCCTGGCGCTGCGCCTCGGCCAGCACCTGGTCGATGGCGGCGAAGGCCGCGGCGCGGTTCGGCTCGAGGTCGTCGAAGGCGCCGGCCGACGCGAGGTTCTCCAGCGTCTTGCGGTTGAGCATGCGCGGATTGATGCGCTGGGCGAAGTCGCCGAGGTCGCGGAAGGGCTTGTCGCCGCGCGCCTGGACGATCGCCTCCACCGCCTGGGCGCCGACCCCCTTCACGGCTGCGAGCGCATAGAGGATGTGGCCGTCGGCGACGTCGAAGTGAACGCCGGAGCGGTTGATGCTCGGCGGATCGACGGGGATGCCGAGCCGCAGCGCCTCGCGGCGGAATTCCGAGAGCTTGTCAGTGTTGGAGAGGTCGAGCGTCATGGAGGCCGCCATGAACTCGACCGGGTAGTTCGCCTTCAGATAGGCCGTCTGGTAGGAGACCAGGGCATAGGCGGCCGCGTGGCTCTTGTTGAAGCCGTAGTCGGCGAACTTGGCCAGCAGGTCGAAGATCTCGTCGGCCTTGGCCTTGGGGATCGACCGCTCGACGCAGCCGGAGACGAAGCGCTCGCGCTGCTTGTCCATCTCCGCCTTGATCTTCTTGCCCATGGCGCGGCGCAGGAGGTCGGCCTCGCCGAGCGAATAGCCCGACAGGATCTGCGCCGCCTGCATCACCTGCTCCTGGTAGACGATGATGCCGTGGGTCTCGGACAGCACCTGTTCCAGCAGGGGATGGGGATATTCGGGCTGTTCCAGCCCGTGCTTTCGGGCGCAATAGACGGGAATGTTGGCCATCGGGCCCGGCCGGTAGAGGGCGACGAGGGCGATGATGTCCTCGAAGCGGCTCGCCTTCATCTCGACGAGCGCCTTGCGCATGCCCGCGCTTTCCACCTGGAACACGCCGACCGTCTCGCCCTTGGCCAGCATATCGTAGGTCCTGGCGTCATCGAGTGGGATGGCCGCGAGGTCGATGTCGATGCCGCGGCGGCGGATCAGGTCCACCGCCTTCTGCAGCACGGTGAGGGTCTTCAGGCCGAGGAAGTCGAACTTCACCAGGCCCGCCTGCTCCACCCATTTCATGTTGAACTGGGTGACCGGCATGTCGGTCTTGGGGTCTCGGTAGAGCGGAACGAGCTCGACCAGCGGCCGGTCGCCGATGACGAGGCCGGCGGCGTGGGTCGAGGCGTGGCGGTTGAGGCCCTCAAGCTTGGTGGAGACGTCGAAGAGGCGGGCGATCACCGGATCCTCGTCGCGGGCCGCCTGCAGCTTCGGCTCGCCCTCGATCGCCTTGTCGAGGGTCACGGGCGCCGCCGGGTTCTGCGGCACCAGCTTGCATAGCTTGTCGACCTGGCCGTAGGAGAGTTCGAGGACGCGGCCGACATCGCGCAGCACGCCGCGCGCCTGCAGAGTACCGAAGGTGATGATCTGGGCGACCTGGGCGCGCCCATAGCGCTCCTGCACGTAGCGGATCACCTCGTCGCGGCGGTCCTGGCAGAAGTCGATGTCGAAGTCCGGCATCGACACGCGCTCGGGGTTGAGGAAGCGCTCGAAGAGCAGGGCGAAGCGCAGCGGATCGAGGTCGGTGATGGTGAGCGCATAGGCCACCAGCGAGCCGGCGCCCGAGCCGCGGCCCGGTCCCACCGGGATGTCATGGGCCTTCGCCCATTTGATGAAGTCCGACACGATGAGGAAATAGCCGGGGAACTTCATGCGCTCGATGATCGAGAGCTCGAAATCGAGCCGGTCGCGATAGTCCTTCTCGGTGAGGCCGGGCGCAGGGCCATGGGCGGCGAGCCGCCGGTCGAGCCCCTCGCGGGCCTGGCGGGCGAGCGCCGCCGCCTCGTCCAGCGCGACGCCGCCAGCTTCTTCCGTGAAGGTCGGCAGGATGGGCTTGCGGGTCTTCGGCCGGTAGTGGCAGCGCCGGGCGATCTCGATCGTCGAGGCGACGGCCTCCGGCAGGTCGGCAAAGAGCGCGACCATCTCGGCCTGGGTCTTGAACCGGTGCTCGGGCGTGAGCCGGCGCCGCTCGGGATCGGAGAGGATGCGCCCCTCGGCGATGGCGATGAGCGCGTCGTGGCTCTCATAGTCGCCGAGCGAGGCGAAGTAGCACTGGTTGGTGGCGACCAGCGGCAGGCCGAGGCGGTAGGCCTCCTCGACGAGGTCAGGCTCCACGGCCCGCTCCTCGTCGAGCCCGTGGCGCTGGAGCTCGACATAGAGGCGGTCGCCGAAGGCGGCATGGAGGCGGGCAAGGCGCGCCCGGGCAAGGTCCCCCTGCCCCTCCCGGAAGGCCTGGTCGACCGGCCCGCCGGGCCCGCCGGTCAGCGCGATCAGCCCGCCCGCATGGGCCTCCAGCACCGCGAAGGCGACACCGGCATCGGCAGGATCGGGGCTGTCCATGAAGGCCCGCGTCGTCAGGGCCATGAGGTTGCGGTAGCCCTCCTCGGAGGCCGCGAGCACCGCGATGCGCGGCTTCACGCCTTGAAGGTTCGGCCGGCGCGGATCGACGGCGCGGTCGCCGCAGTCGAGGCCGAGGGTCAGCCCGACGATGGGCTGGATCCCCTCGCCCTTCAGCTTCTCGGAGAATTCGAGCGCGGCGAAGAGGTTGTTGGTGTCGGTGATGGCCACCGCCGGCATCCGGTCGTGCCCGGCGAGCTTGGCGAGCTTGCCGACCGAGAGCGCCCCCTCGAGCAGCGAGAAGGAGGAATGGACCCTCAGATGCACGAAGGGTTGCGCGGACATCCTGCCTCCCGGTGGCGCGGCCCCTGCCGCGCGACTCGTCTCTCCGGACCTTGCCGCCCCAAGGCGGCTCACGACAAGCGCGGTGAGCGTCGGCCTCCCGCTATGCACAGGCTGTGGGGTTGTCTCTCAGCGGTTGGGGTCAGCCATTCAAGGCCTGGGCCCAGACGGTGAGCATGCCGGTGAAAAGGCCGAGGGCCACAAGGGCGGCGGCGTCTTCGATGAAACTGCGGATCATGTCGTCCTCCGTTTTCAGCGACCAGATCAGCATGTTCCTTTTTTGTTCTCATGTCCAGCGAAGAGAACGGAGCGCGAACACATCCGGTTACCGAAACGTAAAGATCATCACAGTTCGACGATGAGCCCGTCGCGGATGGTCACCCGCCGGTCCATCCGGGCGGCGAGGTCCATGTTGTGGGTCGCGACCACGGCGGCGAGCCGCGAGGCGCGCACCAGCTGGCCGAGCGCCGAGAAGACGTGGTCGGCGGTCTTGGGGTCGAGATTGCCGGTGGGCTCGTCGGCGAGCAGGATGCTCGGCGCATTGGCCACGGCGCGGGCGATGGCGACGCGCTGCTGCTCGCCGCCCGAGAGCTCGGCGGGACGGTGGGTCTGGCGCTCGCCGAGGCCGAGATAGGTCAAAAGCTCGGAGGCCCGCGCCTTCGCCTCCTTGTAGGTGAGCCCGCGGATCATCTGCGGCAGGACCACGTTCTCCAGCGCCGAGAATTCGGGCAGCAGGTGGTGGAACTGGTAGACGAAGCCGATCTCGTTGCGGCGGATGCGGGTGCGGTCCTTGTCGGCGAGCTTCGAGGTGGCCTTGCCGGCGATATAGACCTCGCCGCCATCGGGGGCCTCGAGCAGGCCGGCGACGTGAAGCAGCGTCGACTTGCCGGTGCCGGAGGGCGCAATGAGCGCCACGGTCTCGCCCGGCCAGATGGCGAAGTCGACGCCCTTGAGGATCTCGAGCGGCGCGCCGGCCTCGGTGTAGCGGCGCTCGACCTTGTCGAGCCAGAGGACCGGCGCCTCCTCGTTCGGGGCGCTGGCGGCCGGGCGGTCGGCGTTCACGACGTCACTCATAGCGCAGCGCCTCGACCGGATCGAGCTTGGCCGCCCGCCAGGACGGATAGAGCGTCGCGAGCAGGGACAGGGTCAGCGCCATGACGAGGACCGACAGCGTCTCGCCGGTGGACATGTCGGCGGGGATCTGGGTGAGGAAGCGCACCGTCGGGTCCCACAACGTGGTGCCGGTGACCCAGGAGACGAATTCCTGGATGGACTGGATGTTGAGGCAGACGATGACGCCCAGCGCAAAGCCGGCCAGCGTGCCGACCACGCCGATGGAGGCGCCGGTGATGAGGAAGATGCGCATCACCGCGCCGCGCGTCGCCCCCATGGTCCGCAGGATGGCGATGTCGCGCCCCTTGTCCTTCACCAGCATGATGAGGCCGGAAATGATGTTCAGCGCCGCGACGAAGACGATGAGCGTCAGGATCATGAACATGACGTTTCGCTCGACCTGCAGGGCCGAGAAGAAGGTGGCGTTGCGCTGGCGCCAGTCGACGATGAAGACCGGCCGCTCGACGCTCTCCGACACGACGCGCCGGTAGTGCTCGATGCGGTCGGCATTGTCGGTATAGACCTCGATCGAGGAGGCGTCGCCGTCGCGGTTGAAATAGGCCTGGGCCTCGTTGAAGGGCATGAAGACGAAGGCCGAGTCATACTCGGTCATGCCCACCTCGAAGATGGCGACGATCGGATAGGCCTTGATCCGCGGCGTCATGCCCATGGGCGTCGAGGAACCCTTCGGCGAGACCAGCGTCAGGCTGTCGCCGAGGCGCAGCGACAGCTGGTTGGCGAGCCGCTGGCCCACCATGACGCCCTCGGTCGTGTCGAAATCCTGCAGCCCGCCCTGCTTGATGTTGGTGGAGATGAGCGGCAGGCGCCGTAAATCCTCGGCCCGCATGCCGCGGACGATGGCGCCGCCGGCGTTAAAGGCGGAAGAGGCCAGCGCCTGGCCCTCGATGACGGGAGCGGCAAGCCGGACGCCCTGGATGCGCATCAGCCGCGTCGCCACCGCCGCATAGTCGGTCAGGGGCGTGTCGATCGGCTGCAGCACCATGTGGCCCTGGACGCCGAGGATCTTGCCGAGCAGCTCCTTCCGGAAGCCGTTCATCACCGCCATGACGATGATCAGCGTCGCGACGCCGAGCATGATGCCGACGAAGGAGAAGCCGGCGATGACCGAGATGAATCCCTCCTTCCGCCGCGCCCGCAGGTAGCGCAGCGACAGCATCCACTCGAAGGCGGAAAAGGGGCGAGTTCCGTTGGCGTCTGACATCGACCGTTCATGCTGGGCAGACCGCGACAGGCGGCCGGCGTCACAAACTATCTGATTCAGGCCTTCTCGCGACGGGGGCGCGGCGGAAAATCCGGTGGAGGCCGCTCAGGCCGCGTTCACCCTGCGGAACCTGTTGAAAAAGGCGAAGGCGGCGCCGGAGAGCAGCACGTCGAGATAGCGCAGCGACTGGAAATGGCCGTTGAGCGAGACGCGGGGCAGAGCGGTCAGGTGGTCGGCATGCTCGGCAAAGAGCACGCCGGGGCGCGTCGTCACCGCGGTGGTGAAGCCCGCCTCCCGGGCAAGGGCAAATTCGCGCGGCCCGGCCGAGGTCGGGTCCCCCACCGGATAGGCGAAATGGTGCACGGGGCGGCCGAGCTCGTCCTTGACCCGCGCCTTGGAGGCGACCAGCTCCTGCCGGACCGTCTCCTCCGGGAACTTGGCGAGCATCAGGTGCTCGACCGTATGGGCGCCGAAGGTGACCAGGGGGTCGGCGCCGAGCGCCCTCACCTCGTCCCAGGTCATGCAGAGGTCGCGGCAGATGTCGCGGAAGTCGATGCCGTGGCGGGCGGAGAGGTCGCGGACATAGGCGCGCAGCTCGGTCTCGGGCAGCGATCGCAACCACCAGTAGATCTCGCGAAAGGCCTCGGTCTTCAGCGACGCGGTCGAACAGTCGAAATGGACGGAGCGACCGGCAATGGTCGCGGTCACGGCGCGCTGGGTGCGCACGGTGTGTTCCAGGACCAGCCACCAGAGCTCGCCGCGGCGGTCCATGAACGAGGTCGGCAGGTAGATTGTGAAGGGCGCGCCGTGCTTCTTCAGGATGGGATAGGCGAATTCGGCATTGTCGCGATAGCCGTCGTCGAAGGTGAAGGCGACGAAGGGCCGGCCCTCCCCGCCAAGCGCAATGCGGCCGGGAACCTCGTCCATGGCGACGATGTCGAAGCCGGCCTGCCGGACGCGCTCGACGACGCTGTCGAGATAGTCGGGCGTCACCTCGAGCAGCGCATTGGGGGCGAAATCCCGAGGCTCCGCCGGGCGGACGTGATGGAGCATCAGGATGGCGCCGATGCCACCGGTGATCGGGCGCAGCATGCGGTGGGCGCCCGTCAGATAGAGCGCCTCCAGACCAGCCTTGAAAACGGACGTCCTGAGCCCGCTCATTCCCGAGCACCTCCCCTCATCATCTCAGCAAAAACCCGGACTCCGATGGTGCCAACCATTTCTTGAGACTTCTTTGACAGCCTGCAACCCTGACACGAAGGGCGGAACCGATGAGCCTGGTCGCCGAGATCACCGACGCGCCTGCGCAAACGTCCGCGCCCGCCCTGCCCTTCGCGGTGGGCGTGACGACCGATTTCGACGCCGTGCGCAAGGCCTGGCAGGCGCTGATCGCCGAGGCGCCGCACAGCGGCTACCAGCTCCTCGCCTGGCAGGAGACCTTCCAGCGCCATCTCGGCACCGGCGAGACCACCTGCATCGCCCTCGTCAGCGACGCAGCCGGCCGGCCGCAGGCGCTTCTGCCGCTCACCATCGCACGGCGCCGCGGCGTGGCCACGGCCTCCTTCATCGGCGGCAAGCACGTTAATTTCGCCATGGGCCTGTGGCGGCCGGCTTTTGCCCGTTCGCTCGACGCTGCGGCCCTGCGCTCCATCCTCGGTGAGGTGGCCCGCAAGGCCCCCGCCGCCATCGACGTCTTCGCCTTCGCCAACCAGCCGCTCGCCTGGGCGGGACAGGCCAATCCGCTGGCGCTCCTGCCGCACCGTCTCTCGCCGTCCTTCGGCTATCATCTGGCGCTCGGGCCCGACGCCGAGGCCGTGCTGGAGCGCGTCGTCTCCTCGGCCTCCCGCCGCAAGCTCCGCAAGAAGGAGCGTGCGCTCGCCGACGAGGGCGCAGTGACATTCACGGTCGCCCGCGACGCGGCGACCATTGCCCGCTTCACCGATGCCTTCCTGGCCCACAAGGCCGCCCGCTTCGCCGAGCTCGGCATCCCCAACGTCTTCGCCGAGCTGGGGACCCGCGACTTCATCCTGGCTGCTGCCGCCGGCGACAGCCCGGCCATCGAACTCTGCGCCCTCATCGTTGGCGACGAGCCCGTGGCGCTGTTCGGCGGCACCATCGCCGCCGGGCGCTATTCCGGCATGTTCAACGCCATGGCGCCGGGTCCGCAGCAGCGCCACAGCCCCGGTGAATTGCTGCTGCATCATCTCATCCGCCATTGCTGCGAGCGCGGCCTGACGGTCTTCGACCTCGGCGCCGGCGAGGCCGACTACAAGAGCCATATCTGCGACGGCACCGACGCGCTGTTCGATCTTGCCGTGCCGGTCACGGCCAAGGGCCAGGCCGCGGCCTTCGTCCAGGACATGGCGGGGCAGATGAAGCGGCGCATCAAGCAGTCGCCGCGCCTCTGGCCGCTGATCGTGCGGCTGCGGCGTCTGCGCGGCCGCCTCTCGGCTTGAGGCTTCAGGCAGCGACCGCCTCGTCCTCTTCGGCCGCCAGCATCACCACCACCGGCTTCAGCCCCGCCCCGACGAGCCGTCCATAGGCCGCCTCGACAAGGGGATCGCGGCTGTCGCCCTCGGCGACCACCACGGCATCGTCGCCCAGGCGGCAGAGCGCGTCGAAATCTGCCGGGTTTGCCGGCAGGCGGCCGGCCGCGATCACCACCGCATCGTAGGAACGGGCGAGCGCGTCGATGACGAACTCAGCCATATCCGGCTCAACCGCACCGAGCGTGCCGCAGGGCACGATATGGGCCGGAGACATCGGGTCCTCGTGGATGATGGCGCCGATTGAGGCCTGGCCGGCGGCAAGATCCGACAGTCCGGGAGCCGCAGGACCCGCAAGACCGGAGAGCGGCGCCTCAGCCGGATCGCAATCGACGAGCACCGTCCGGCGGCCGGCACCGGCCAGCTCGCGGGCAAGAGCCAGGGCCACGGCGGAGGCGGCGAGCGCATCGGAGGAGCCGGTCACCAGCGTGCGGCGGGAAGCGCCGGAATGCGGCTCGGCGTCGAGAAGGCGTGCCAGCGCACCGATGCAGTCGGGCTGGGCGACAGGAACCGCAAGGCCAGGCTCGTCACAGGCGGCGGCCAGCGGCGGGGCATCGACCGCCTCGTCCCGATGGTTCTCGTCCGAGTGGTTCTCGTCGTCTGCCAGGGCGGCAGCGGCAGGACGCCCCTCGCCTGAGAGCAGCGCCAGGGTGGCGGCGATGGCGATGGCGAGGATGAGCGTGCCCAGCGTGACGATGAGGATGGTCGGGATCTTCTTGGGGAAGGCCGGGACGTTGGAGACGAGAGCCCGCGAGATGATGCGGGCATCGGCGGGCAGCGCGGCGAGCGTGTCGCGGGCCGAGGCGTCGCGGTAGCGGGCGAGCAGGGTCTCGAGCTGATCGCGCAGCGACTTCGCCTCGCGCTCCAGAACCCGCAACTGCACCTCCTGCTCGCTGGCCTGGCTCGCCTGGCGCTTCACCTGGTCGAGGGTCTGCTGCAGCGCCTCGACGCGGGCGCCGGCGAAACGGGCATCGTTCTCCAGCACCCGCACCAGCTTCTCGGCCTCGGAGCGCATCTGCGTCTCGAGGCTCGAGCGCTGGGCCTGAAGCTCGGCGATTCGGGGGTGGCGCGGGCCCAGCGTCGAGGACTGCTCGGCGAGCTGGGCGAGCACGGCCGCCCGCTGCTCGGTCAGGCGGCGGATGATCTCGGAATTGATGACATCGCCCGATTCGATCGGGCGGCCCGAGCGCAGGAAGTCGCGCAGCAGGCGCGAACGGGTCTGGGCGTCGGACTGCTGGGCGCGGGCGGAGGCGATCTGGCTGTTCACCTCGGCGAGCTGCTGCGCCGTGAGGCTGGTGTTGTTGGAGCCGACGAAGAGATTGGCGCGGGCGCGGAACGTCTCGACGCGGCCCTCGGCCTCCTCGACCTTGCGGCGCAGCCCGTCGACCTCGCCGGACAGCCACTGGCTGGCATTGCGCGTCTGGGCCCGCTTGTTGGCCTGCTGCGCCTCCATCACCGCTGCGGCGATGGTGTCGGCGGCACGCGCCGCCAGCAGCGGATCCTGCGATTCGAACTGCACGGCGACGATGCGGCTCTTGTCGACCTGGAAGGCCGAGAGCTTCTCGAAATAGGAGCGCAGCACCCGCTCCTCCGCCGTCATGCGCAGCGGATTGTCCATCAGCCCGAGGGCGATGAAGACCTGCTTGACGGGATTGAAGCCGCGCAGGGCCGGATCGAATTCGGGCTTGCCGGACAGTTCCAGCTTCTCCGCGACCGTCTTGGCGACATCACGGGAGAGAACCAGCTGGACCTGGCTGAGGACGGCCTCCTGGTCGACGGTGGCACGATCACCGGCGGAGCGGTCGCTCTCCGGGCGGGTGTAGGGCGACTCGCCGTTCTCGACGAGCAGGCGCGTCTCGGAGCGATAGGTCGGCGTGGTGAGCGTCACGGCGACGAAGGAGCCCGCGAGCGCAACCAGAGCGGGCGCAATGATCCAGACCCGGCGGGCCCAGAGCGCCTCCGCCAGACCCTTCAGATCCAGATCGACAAGAGAAGGCCGATCCCGTGCCGGTATGTCGCCACCTGCCACAACCCTGCTCCCACCACATGCACGTCATCATCAATGGGATGATTAGAAAACATTAGGGTTGCCATCGGGTTAACCCGCTACACGCCAGACGCGCGGCCTTGAGCCTTTGTTAACCACGACCGCCGATAGTCCGCCCATGGCTTAAGTGCTCTCATGGGGCTCAGGCGTGACGCGTTCCCTTTTCATCCTCACCACGGCGCTGATGCTGGCGGCTTGCGCCGGGCGTCCGGGCGCGGGTCCCGGAACCATCGTCGACACGACACGCGGTCCGGTGGGCCCGGTCGGCCGCGAAGGCACCCTCGTCCCGCATGAGCAGATCATGCCGCGCGGACCCTACCTCCTCGACACCAGCGATCGCCTGCGGGTCGTGGTCTTCGGCCAGGAGGGCCTCACCAATTCCTATGCGGTGGACGCGACCGGCGCCATCGCCATGCCGCTGATCGGCCTGGTGCCTGCCGCCGGCAAGTCGACGGACGCCCTGGCCCGCGAGATCGCCGGGCGCCTGCGCGGCGGCTTCATCCGCGAGCCCAGCGTCTCGGTCGAGGTCGAGACCTATCGTCCCTTCTTCATCATGGGCGAGGTCACCGCCGGCGGGCAGTTCCCCTTCGTCTCCGGCATGACGGCGCAGAACGCCATCGCCATTGCCGGCGGCTTCACCCCGCGCGCCAACCGCTGGAACGTCGAGGTGACGCGCAAGGTCAACGGCCAGCTCTACCGCGCCGACGTGCCGCTCACCCATCCGCTGGCGCCCGGCGACACCGTGGTGGTGCGCGAGCGCTGGTTCTAGGCGGCCCGCGGCCTTGGATCGTCCCCTCTCCATTCTCCATGTCATGCGCTCGCCGGTCGGCGGGCTGTTCCGCCATGTGGTGGACCTCGCGGGCGAACAGGCGGCGCACGGACACCGGGTCGGCATCGTCGCCGATTCCTCCACCGGCGGTGATCGCGCCGACACCATCTTTGCGGGGCTGACGCCGCTGCTCGCCCTCGGCCTCACCCGCGTGCCCATGGCGCGCGAGCTCGGGCCTTCCGACTGGTCGGCGGGACGGTCCGTCGCCGAGGTGCTGGCGCGGCACCAGGTGGATGTCGTCCACGGCCATGGCTCCAAGGGCGGCGCCTTTGCGCGCCTCGTCGGCGGCAACCGGGTCAAGGCCTACACACCCCATGGCGGCAGCCTGCACTATTCGCGCGGCACGCCCGTCGGCTTCGTCTACCTCACCCTGGAGCAGGTGCTCGCCGCCCGCACCGACCTCTTCCTCTTCGAGAGCCGCTATGGCCTCGGCGCCTTCGAGGCCAAGGTGTCCAAGCCGAAGGGGCTGGTGCGCGTCGTCCATAACGGGGTCAGCGCCGGCGAATTCGCGCCTGTGCCGCTGCGCGACGATGCGACCGATCTGCTCTTCGTCGGCGAGCTGCGCCAGCTCAAGGGCGTCGACCTCCTCATCGACGCGCTGGCGCTGCTCAAGGCCCGCGGACGGAGCCTCACCGCCACCCTGGTCGGCGATGGGCCGGATGCGGCAGCCTTCCGCCAGCGGGTCATCGACAGGGACCTGTCCGCCAGCATCACCTTCGCTGGCGCGCTGCCGGCGCGCGAGGCCTTCGCGCGGGGGCGGATCCTGGTGGCGCCGTCACGGGCGGAATCGCTGCCCTACATCATTCTGGAAGCGGCGGCGGCCGGCGTGCCGCTGGTGACCACGGCGGTCGGCGGCATCGCCGAGATCTTCGGGCCCGATGCGCGGGCGCTCGTCGCGCCGGGCAGCGACTGGGCGCTGGCCGAGGCCATCGCGCGCGCGCTCGACGAGCGGGACGAGACGGCAGCCCTCGCCGCGCGCCTGCGCGAGCGCGTGGAGGCGCATTTCTCCGTGCGCGCCATGACCGACGGCGTCCTCGCCGCCTATGCCGACGCGCTGGCCGCGCGCGCGTGAGCCCGCAAGCGAAAAGCAACCTTTTGCGGTTAATCCACGACAATCCGGGAGAGGGAGTACCGCAGCCATGCTGGGGATCACGGGACGCGACATTCTGAAGGCGGCAGAGACCGCCCCGTCGCCTGCGGCAAGCGACGAGCGCCGCCCGCTATCGGACCTCGCCACCCGCATCGCCGACGAGGCCGTTGGCCCCGTCTATTCGCCCGTCGTCCTGTCTGGGCTCGTCCGTCTCGTCGAATTCGCCGCGGTGCTTGCCCTCGGCGCCACGATCTATCTCGCCTGGGTGTTCCCGACGCACGGCGTGCAGTGGCCCTCGCTGATCGGGCTCTGCGCCGTCCCGGGGCTGACGCTCGCCGCCTTCCAGGCCGCCGGCCTCTACAATATCCACGTCTTCCGCACCCACGTCGCCCAGTTCAGCCGGCTGTTCTTCGCCTGGACGCTGGTGTTCCTGGTGGCCATGGCGGCGGCCTTCTTTCTCAAGGCCGGCGAGGAGCTATCGCGGCTCTGGCTCGGCACCTGGTATGGCATCGGCCTCGTCGCGCTGACCGCCGGCCGCGTCGGCCTCGCCCAGCTCGTGCGGACCCTGTCGCGCGCCGGCCGCCTGCAGCGCCGCGCCGTCGTCGTCGGCGGCGGTGAGCCGGCCGAGGAGCTCATCCGCTCGATCCTCGCCCAGTCCGAGTCGGACGTGACCATCTGCGGCACCTTCGACGATCGCACTGACGAGCGCTCGCCCGCCCATGCCGCCCATGTGCCGAAGCTCGGCACGGTTGACGACCTCTTGGAATTTGCCCGCCGCACCCGCGTCGATCTCGTCATCGTCACCATCCCGATGACGGCGGAGAAGCGCGTGCTGGACATGCTGCGCAAGCTCTGGGTTCTGCCGGTGGACATCCGCCTCGCCGCCCACACCGCCAAGCTGCGCTTCCGCCCGCGTGCCTATTCCTACATCGGCAACGTCCCCGTCCTCGACGTCTTCGACAAGCCGATCCAGGACTGGGACATCGTGCTGAAATGGGTGTTCGACAAGGTCGTCGGCACGGCCGCGCTGATCGCCCTGGCGCCGCTCTTCATCCTCACCGCCATTGCCGTGAAGCTGGACTCGAAGGGCCCGGTCTTCTTCCGCCAGAAGCGCTACGGCTTCAACAACGAGATGATCGAGGTGTTCAAGTTCCGCTCCATGTACACCGACATGAGCGACGCCACCGCCTCGAAGCTCGTCAGCAAGGGCGATCCGCGCGTCACCCGCGTCGGCCGCTTCATCCGCAAGACCTCGATCGACGAGCTGCCGCAGCTCTTCAACGTGGTGTTCAAGGGCAACCTGTCGCTGGTCGGCCCGCGCCCCCATGCCGCCCATGCCAAGGCTGCCGACAAGCTCTATGACGACGTGGTCGACGGCTATTTCGCCCGCCACAAGGTGAAGCCCGGTATCACCGGCTGGGCGCAGATCAATGGCTGGCGCGGCGAGACCGATACCCCTGAGAAGATCCAGCGCCGCGTCGAGCACGACCTCTACTACATCGAGAACTGGTCGGTGCTGTTCGACCTCTACATCCTGGCGATGACGCCGATCTCGCTCGCCAAGCACCGCGAGAACGCGTTTTGACCCTCGCCCTCCCCGCGACCGCCGCCGGGGGGACAGACCGCGCCGAGCCGCTGCGCCGCGCCGTCCTCTGGCTGATGCTGGTGGGCGGCGCCTTCGTCTTCGCCGAGCCGAGCCCCTATGAGATCGGCGCGCTGGTGGCGATCCTCACCTTCATGGCGACCGGGGCCTTGCGCCTGCGGCCCGTTCACGGCCCCCTCGTCCTCATTCTTGTCGTCTATTGCCTCGGGCTGACGACGGCGGCGATCCCCGTCCTGTGGGCGCCGAAGGTCGCCGTCTGGGTGGTCGTCTCCTGGTATCTCGCCCTCACCATGATCTTCTTCGCGGTGATCGTGGCGGAGGAGACCGAGGGGCGCCTCGACGTCATTCTCAGGGCCTGGACGCTGGCGGCCCTCATCGCCGCTGCTGCCGGCATTGCCGGCTATTTCCGCCTCTTCCCCGGCGCCTTCGACCTCTTCACGCTTTATGCCCGCGCCAAGGGGACGTTCAACGATCCCAATGTCTTCGGCCCCTTCCTGATCCTGCCCATGCTGATGGCCATCCAGGCCTTCTTCCGCGGCACGGCCGGCCAGATGGTCCGCGCTGGCGGCGTGCTCGCCGTGCTGCTGGTGGCGCTGCTGCTCTCCTTCTCGCGCGGCGCCTGGATCCATTTCGGCCTGTCGGCCCTGATCATGACGGCGCTGCTCTTCCTCACCGCCAAGAGCCGCGCCGAGCGGGTGCGAATCCTCGTCGTCGTCGGGCTCGGCGCCATCCTGCTCGCCGTCTTCGTCGGGGTGCTGCTCTCGATCGACAAGGTCGCCGAGCTGATGAAGGAGCGCGCGAGCTTCAACCAGAGCTACGATTCGGGTCCGATGGGCCGCTTCGGCCGCCATGCCTATGGCTGGCAGATGGCGCTGGACCTGCCCATGGGCATCGGGCCGCTGCAATTCACCCGATTCTTCCCCGAGGACGTCCACAACGTCTATCTCAACGCCTTCATGTCCGGCGGCTGGATCGGCGGCATCGCCTATCACGTCCTCGTCGGGGCAACGCTGGTGGTCGGCCTCGTCGCAGCGCTCGGCCGCTCGCCGGTGAGACCCGCCGCAACGGCCGTCTTTGCCTGTTTCTGCGGCCTTGCCTTCGAGGGCCAAATCATCGACAGCGACCACTGGCGGCACTTCTGGGTGCTGGCCGGCCTGCTCTGGGGCCTCGCCCTTGCGAACCGGGTTGCAGTGGCGCGCGAAACGTCCTAAATCCCCCGCACGGTCGGAGTGTAGCGCAGCCCGGTAGCGCACTTGCATGGGGTGCAAGGGGTCCCGAGTTCAAATCTCGGCACTCCGACCAATTTCCTCAAAAATACAAATACATAAAAGCGCCTGCAGACGCGCATTGGGACGGTCTACCCCCCAGTCATCCGGTCTGCCCACGGGCGCGAGGGCGCCAACTCATTGCCCTCGGTTCATAGCGCCGCATCGCCTCCTCGATCAGCCTCCTCACGTGTCCCACACACGAGAGATAGCGCCATGCGCTTCAAGCCCGACTGGAAGTTCATCATCGAATATGTGGTCAAGATCCTGGTTGAGATCTTCAAATGGCTCATCGAGCAAGGCGTCGCCTAGACGCAGTAGTGGATCGACCGAACGGGGCCATAACTGTGCGTCGAGAGCTTCGGTTCTATCCATGACAACCCCGTAGCGGTTGCGGCCTAGCGGAACCCATCCCCCTGTCCGGGGTTCTTCCCGACAAGGAGGACCCCGACCATGACGCATATCGACCCGCGCAATCCCGACCGCATCCCGGTGGAGCCGACACGGCTTGACGGCGGCCGTCGTTCCGATCTCGACCCGCCGACCGACCCGCGGATCGGCCGTTCGACCAGCGGCAACTAGGGCATGATCGGCGGCCTCGCGGCCGTCCTCGTGCTCGGCCTCGTCATCTTCTCGATGATGGGCGGCCAGCCCGCCGGCAACAATGCGACGACGCAGACAAGCCAGCCCGCTCCGGCGGCGCAGCCTGCCCCCGATGCCACCACCACGGGCTCGGTTCCGCGCTCGGCGACGCCGCCCTCGGGCCAGCCGGCCGGCACGATGACCCCGGCTCCCAGCCTGTCGCCGGCTCCCTCGCCCGCTCCCGCGGCCCCGCGCAACCAGCCCTGACAACGCTGACGTGACCCAGGACGGGGCGCCCTCGCGGCGCCCCCTCTTCCCTGTCCCGGAGCCATCATGACCCGCTTCGCCGCCCTCGCCCTGCCCCTGCTGCTCGCGACCGCCATCCCCACCCTCGCCCAGGTTCCGCCCGCCCAGCCCGACGGCGGCATGGGCGGCTCCAGTTCGTCCGGCGGCTCGTCGGGCGGCGGGATGACGGCGGACGACGAGAATGCCCAGGGCGTCGAGGCCGGCCACGAGGGCCGGATGGTCCGCAGCCGCGCCAATGCCGAGCGCGGGCGCGAGGCGAGCACGGTCGATCCCGCGCCCGATCCGCGCAGCCCGGCCTCCGGCAACGTGCCGAACCCGCCGGTGGCCAGCACCCCCGCGCCGCCCACGCCGACCCACCGCTGAGGCACGGCGCCCATCCTCTTGAAAAGGCACCCGCTCTCGCCCCACACTTTGCTGCGGGACGGGAGCGGGTGTCATCATGCAGGTGTCGACGCGGCTGAGGCCTCGGCTGATCGGCTGGACGGGGATCGTCATCGTCCTTGTCCTGCCAGCCGCCATCGGCGCGGCCTATGTCGGCGCGCTGAATGCCGCGAGCTTCGACGACCGCAACCTTCTCTGGCAGGTGACCATCGGCTTGAGCCTGCTCATTCCGGTCGGCCCGCTCTGCATCATCTTCGGCAGCGAGGCGGTGAGCCGCCCCGACCCCCTGGCGCTGTCGCGCATCGACAAGATCATCGCGGAGCTCGAATTCGCCAACCAGCAGGCGGGTCAGCTCGACCAGAGCCTGCAAACGGTGCGGGACGTCGCCGACCACATGGCCCGCCGCATCGAGGAACAGGCCAAGGCACCGCCGCCGCCCGCGCCGCCGCCCTGGCGGCGCTGAGCCTCAGCGCGGGTCGAAGGCCTCGTCGAGGCGCTTGCGGCATTCCAGCAGTTCGTAGAGGGCAGCCTGCAGCCGGCGAATGTCGTCGGCCGCCAGCCGTGCCGCCGGCGGCGGAGGCGCGACGTCGCGCACGGCAGGCCGCATGGAGGGCATGGACGGCGACGGGGACGCCGGTACGGCGGGAGGCTCGGCCATCGGCACCGTCGCGACATCCTGCTGCGCCGCATGGCCGGCGGAGGCCGGACCCGCGACAAAGGGCGGTTCGACGCGCGGCGCCGTCGCCGGCCGGGTGGGCGGGATCACCGCGGGACGTGCAACGAGAGGCCGCGAGTAGACCGGCTGGGCCGCAGCTGGCGGGCGGGCGATCGGCGCGGGCGGCGCGGGCCGGGCGATGGTGGTCGGCGGCAGCTCCAGCGGCTCGTCGTCCTCGGCCTCCGGCTCGTCCTCCTCTCCGAGATCGGCGGGGATGAAGGGGGGCGTGGGATAGGCCGCCTCGGCGAAAACGGGGACGCGGGTGGCGGGCCGGGCCGGCGGCTCGTCGGGCTCGCGGCCGGGATCGATGATCTCGGGTCCGCGCGGCTTCTGCAGCGGCGAGGCCCCCTCCCCGCGACCAAGCGCCTGGATCGCCTTGACGCCATTCTCCTTGATGATCCGCTGGACGCCGCGGATCGTGTAGCCCTCGCCGTAGAGCAGGTGGCGGATCCCCTTCAGGAGATCGATGTCCTCGGGGCGGTAATAGCGACGCCCGCCGCCGCGCTTCAGCGGGCGGATCTGGCTGAACCGCGTCTCCCAGAACCGCAGAACGTGCTGCGGCAGGTCGAGGTCATCAGCGACCTCACTGATCGTGCGGTATGCGTCGGGGGCCTTGTCCACGCTCGTCGTGCTTCACTGATAGGCGCGATGGCAAAGGGACATCGGGCCGCGCAACGGTGGCGGATTCGTGACGTTCCGGCAATCGCGACCGCGCGGGAATGCGGGCCGCGTCTTGTATCAGTCCTTCAGGCCTTCGCCGCTCTGGCCGTTGATCTTGGCCTTGAGGATGTTCGAGGGCTTGAAGACCATCACGCGACGGGGCGCGATGGGCACTTCCTGGCCGGTCTTGGGGTTGCGGCCGATGCGCTCCCCCTTGGACCGGACGACGAAGGAGCCGAACGAGGAGAGCTTCACCGTCTCGCCATCGGCGAGGCAATCGGTGATCTCGCGCAGGACGAGCTCGACCAGTTGGGCGGATTCGGTCCGCGACAGACCGACCTTCTGATAGACCGCCTCGCACAGATCGGCACGCGTGACCGTCCTGCCCGCCATGTTCACCCCCAGCATCGGCCTCTGATCGGGCACCCCTTACGGCAGCAGGTGCCGGGGACGCTCCTTATCACTCTGATTTTGCTATCATTATGGGGTTGCCGGACAGCGGTCAACCCATTGTTCGCCGGCGGTGGCCCTACCAGCGCACCAGCGCGGAGCCCCAGGTGAAGCCGCCGCCCATGGCCTCGAGCATGACGAGGTGACCGGGCTGGATGCGGCCGTCGCGCACCGCCACGTCGAGGGCGAGCGGGATGGAGGCGGCGGAGGTGTTGCCGTGGCGGTCGACGGTGATGACGACCTTCTCCGGCGCGATCTTCAGCTTCTCGGCCGAGGCGTCGATGATGCGCTTGTTGGCCTGGTGGGGCACGAACCAGTCGAGGTCCGCCGAGCTGGTGCCGGTCGCGGCATAGGCGTCGTTGATGACGTCGGTGATCATGCCCACCGCGTGCTTGAAGACCTCGCGGCCCTCCATGCGCAGGTGGCCGACGGTCTGGGTCAGCGAGGGGCCGCCATCGACATAGAGCTTGGAGCTGTGGCGGCCGTCGGACCGCAGATGCGTGGTGAGAATGCCGCGTCCGCCGGGCCCGTCCGGCTGATCCTGCGCCTCGACGACCACGGCGCCAGCGCCGTCGCCGAACAGCACGCAGGTGGTGCGGTCGGTCCAGTCGAGGATGCGCGAGAAGGTCTCGGCGCCGATCACCAGCGCGCGCTTGTGGCTCCCCGACCGCAGGAACTTGTCGGTGGTGGCCAGGGCGAAGACGAAGCCGGAGCAGACGGCCTGCAGGTCGAAGGCGGCGCCATGGCGGATGCCGAGCTTGTCCTGGATCGTCGTGGCGCTCGCCGGGAAGGTGCGGTCGGGCGTCGAGGTGGCGAGGACGATGAGGTCGATGTCCTGTGCGTCCATGCCGGCGGCGGCCAGCGCATTGCGGGCGGCGGCGAGGCCGAGATCGGAGGTCGTTTCGCCCTCCGCGGCAATGTGCCGCTCGCGGATGCCCGAGCGCTGGACGATCCACTCGTCGGAGGTGTCGACGAGGGTTGAGAGTTCGGCATTGGTCATCACGCGGGCGGGCAGATAGCTGCCCACGCCGCGCACCACGGTGCGCAGGGTCACGATGCGGCCTCGACAGGAGCGGCCGGCGGCACCGGACGCAGGGCGTGATAGGCTTCGAGCATGGAGCGGATCTTCGCCTGGAGATCGTAGCGCGCCATGTCATAGGCGAGGTCGACGGCACTGGCGAAGCCGAGCGCGTCGGTGCCGCCATGGCTCTTGATGACGATGCCGTTGAGGCCAAGGAAGACCGCGCCGTTGCTCTTGCGGGGGTCCATCTTCTCGCGCAGCGTCGCGAAGGCGTTGCGGGCGAGGAGATAGCCGAGCCGGGCGCGCCAGGTGCGCGACATGGCGGAGCGCAGATACTCGCCGATCTGCTTGGCGGTGCCCTCGCCGGTCTTCAGCGCGATATTGCCGGTGAAGCCCTCGGTGACGATGACGTCGGTGACGCCCTTGCCGATATCGTCGCCCTCGACGAAGCCGCGATAGTCGAGCGAGGGCAGGTTCGCCTCGCGCAGGATCTGGCCGGCCTCGCGGATGAATTCGAGGCCCTTGACCTCCTCGACGCCGATATTGAGCAGGCCGACGGTCGGGCGCTCCAGGTCGAAGACGACGCGCGCCATGGCCGCGCCCATCACCGCCATGTCGACGAGGGCCGCGGCATCGGCGCCGATGGAGGCGCCCATGTCGAGCACGATGGATTCGCCGCGCAGCGTCGGCCAGAGCGCGGCGAGCGCCGGGCGCTCGACATAGGCCATGGTCTTCAGGTTGAAGGCGGCCATGGCCATCAGCGCGCCGGTATTGCCGGCGGAGACGGCGGCATCGGCGCGGCCATATTTCACTTCGTCGAGGGCCCGCCACATCGAGGAGACGCGGCGGCCATAGCGCAGCGCCCGCGAGGGCTTGTCGTCCATGCGGATGGCGACGTCGGCATGAACGATGGTGGCGCGCGCCTTGACGCGGGGATTGGCGGCCAGAAGCGGCGTGATCTGCCGCTCGTCGCCCACCAGCACGAATTCGAGGTCCGCGTGACGCGACAGGGCGATCTCCGCGCCCGGCACGACGACGGAGGGGCCGAAATCTCCCCCCATGACGTCGAGGGCCAGCCGTACCTTATCGGACATACGACGTTCCGTTGCGTGGGCCGCCACGGCGCACCGTCGGGAGACGGCACGACCCCGGGGCCGCGGGAGCCGGGACAATAGCGTTTGGGACTGCCTGCACAAGAGGCAGGCGATCCGCGGCGCCTGTTTAGGTCCGGCGCTTCAATTTGGAAAGTCCCGCGAAGGGCGAGCCCTCGCCGAGGCCCTCCGGCTTCTCGAAGACGGCGTCGGGCTTGCGCGGATAGGGATCGACGCCGAGGGCGAGGAATTCCGCGGCGATGGCGGCCGCATCGATCACGCCACCGACAAGCGGGTCATCGGCCGCATGCGACGCGTCGATGGACAGGCCGTCCTCCTCGTCCTCGACCAACTTGGTGGTGATCTTGTCCTCGGGGCGGAAAGTGATCTCCACCTCCTCGTCGATGCGGCTCACCATCGGCTCGAGGGTGACGACGCAGGTCTGGTCGACCTCGGCGGTGACGCGCCCCTCCACCGCCAGGCCATCGCCGCGATAGGGGCGCACGTGGATGTCGAGGTCGAAGGCGCGCAGGCCCGCGACGCCGATCTGCGCGGCAAAGGCCGCACGGTCCGCGTCAGAAAGGTCGCGGCGGCGGACATGCAGCCCGCCCGCCGGCACATCGACCAGCCGCACCGGCCAGCGCGGCAGTTGTGGCGAAGGGGCGCGGGGGCGCCCGGTCTCTCCGGTCATGCCGGCTCTCCGTTGGGCGGCGGCGGGAAGGCGACCTCGCCCGCCAGGAACGATTCGTAGGGGACCGCGGCGAAATGCGCGGCGGTGCGCCGCACATAGGCCGCGAGCTCGCGCGTGTCCGCGCCGGGCGCCGACAGCACATTGCGAGCGAGCGCGTCTTCCAGCCGGCCCGGATCTTCGGCGGCGAGGGCCTCATCATAGGCCTGGATGCGGCCATAGAAGGCTTCGCCCATCTGCCGGATCTTGCGGGGCACCTTGGTGTCGGAGACGCCGACCTCGCGCAGTCCCCGGTCGAAATCGAGGAACAGCCGGTCAAACAGCGCCTGGCCGAGCGCGCGGCGCTCCTCGCTTTCCCCCTTCAGCCGGTGGAGCACGAGGAAGGCGTGGAGCACGACCATCTCGAAGCGCCCCCAGAGCGTGTCGGGCACGCCGCAGGCTGTGAAGAACACGGGTTGGCGAGCCTGCGCCACGATGGTGCCGTAAAGGCTGTCGATGGTCGGCTCGCTCTTCTTCCGCCGAAACAGGCCGAGGATCATCCGGTTTTCCGCCTTCGGGTTGAAATGGTGGCGGACGGGAGTTAAGTCAACGCGCCCCCGTGTCAAGCGAGGGCGTCCGCCAGAGGTGGCGGCCGGTGGGAAAAGGTCGTTCGCGCATGAAGTCCGTTCCGTCTCGTTCCCTGCGGGTGATGGCCGTCGCCGGTGTCGGCACGCTTCTCGCCGCCTGTTCGCAGGGTCCGTCGGTGTCGTCGCTCACGCCGAGCCTGCCAACGCCGACCCAGTTCCGCGTCGGCGAGACCTTCAACCGCGGCTATATCCCCAACGAGGAAGCCCTCGCTCAGGTGAAGGAAGGCAACAGCCAGGATCAGGTGATGATCGCGCTCGGCACGCCGACGACGATCTCCACCATCAATGGCGACGTCTTCTACTACATCTCCGAGAAGCAGACCCGGACCTTCACCTTCCAGACGCCGCAGACGGTGGAGCGCAACGTGCTCGCCGTCTATTTCAACGGCCAGCGCAAGGTGGAGCGCATCGCCAATTACGGGCTTCAGGACGGCAAGGTCTTCGACTTCATCTCGCGCTCGACCGTCACCGGCGGCGAGGAGGCGAACCTGCTCCGCCAGATCATCATGGGTCCGAGGACCTGAGGCAGCCCTGCCCGGCCCTGCCCCCCAAGCCCCGCTCCGGCGGGGCTTTTTCGTGGGGCTTGCCGCGCACCAGCGCCCCGGAATGACAAAGCCCCGCGGGATCGCTCCCGCGGGGCTTTGCCTGTCACGCCGGGGCGCGGCTCAGTGGGCGAGGATCGCCAGGAGCAGCAGGGCCACGATGTTGCAGATCTTGATGGCGGGGTTCACGGCGGGGCCCGCCGTGTCTTTGTAGGGGTCGCCGACGGTGTCGCCGGTCACCGAGGCCTTGTGGGCTTCGGAGCCCTTGAGATGGGTGACGCCGTCCTTGTCGACGAAGCCGTCCTCGAAGCTCTTCTTGGCATTGTCCCAGGCGCCGCCGCCCGAGGTCATCGAGATGGCGACGAAGAGGCCGTTGACGATGACGCCGAGCAGCGAGGCGCCAAGCGCGGCGAAGGCCGAGGCCTTGGAGCCGGAAATGGCGAGCACGGCGAAATAGGCCACCAGCGGCGCAAGGACCGGCAGCAGCGAGGGGATGATCATCTCCTTGATCGCCGCCTTGGTCAGCATGTCCACCGCACGGCCGTAGTCCGGACGGTCGGTGCCGGCCATGATGCCCGGCTTCTCCTTGAACTGGCGGCGGACCTCCTCCACGACCGAGCCGGCGGCGCGGCCGACGGCGGTCATGGCGATGCCGCCGAACAGGTAGGGAATGAGGCCGCCGAAGATCAGGCCGGCGACGACATAGGGGTCCGAGAGGTCGAAGGTGACCGGGCTCATGCCCTTGAAGTAGCCATAGGCGGTGGACCCCGCCTTGTTGGCCTCGGTGATGAAGTAGTTGAGGTCGTAGCTGTAGGCGGCGAAGAGCACCAGGGCGCCGAGGCCGGCCGAGCCGATCGCATAGCCCTTGGTGACGGCCTTGGTGGTGTTGCCGACCGCGTCGAGGGCGTCGGTGGAGTGACGGACCTCCTTGGGCAGGCCCGCCATCTCGGCGATGCCGCCGGCATTGTCGGTGACCGGGCCGAAGGCGTCGAGCGCGACGATCATGCCGGCGAGGCCGAGCATGGTGGTCACCGCGATCGCCGTGCCGAAGAGACCGGCCAGCTGGAAGGTCGAGATGATGCCGCCGACGATCACGATGGCCGGCAGCGCCGTCGATTCCAGCGAGACCGCGAGGCCCTGGATGACGTTGGTGCCGTGGCCGGTGACCGAGGCCTGGGCGATGGAGACGACCGGGCGCTTGCCGGTACCGGTGTAGTACTCGGTGATCCAGACGATCAGGCCGGTGACGGCGAGACCAACCAGGCCGCAGGCGAAGAGCGCCGAGCCGGTGATGGCCTTGCCGCCGACGGTGCCGATCGTGCCCCAGCCGGTGACGAACTGGGTGGCGATGGCGAGGCCGCCGATGGACAGGACGCCGGTGACGATGAGGCCCTTGTAGAGGGCGCCCATGATCGAGTTGTTGGCGCCAAGCTTCACGAAGAAGGTGCCGATGATCGAGGTGATGATGCAGACCGCGCAGATGGCGAGCGGGTAGATCAGCGCCGACTGCAGCGCCGGGGTGCCGGCGAAGAAGATGGCGGCGAGCACCATCGTGGCGACGACGGTCACCGCATATGTCTCGAAGAGGTCGGCGGCCATGCCGGCGCAGTCGCCGACATTGTCGCCCACGTTGTCGGCGATGGTGGCGGGGTTGCGCGGATCATCCTCGGGGATGCCAGCCTCGACCTTGCCGACGAGGTCAGCGCCGACGTCGGCGCCCTTGGTGAAGATGCCACCGCCGAGACGGGCGAAGATGGAGATGAGCGAGGCGCCGAAGCCGAGGGCGACGAGGCCGTCGATCACGGTACGGCTGGTCGGGGCGAGACCACCCGGGCCGGTCAGGGCCCAGAAGTAGACGGCAACGCCGAGGAGGGCGAGGCCGGCGACGAGGAGGCCGGTGACCGCGCCCGCCTTGAAGGCGATGTCGAGGCCGGCGGCCAGCGACTGCGAGGCCGCCTGGGCGGTGCGGACGTTGGCGCGCACCGAGACGTTCATGCCGATGAAGCCGGCGGCGCCCGAAAGGACCGCACCGATGAGGAAGCCGACCGCCACGGCCGTGCCGAGCAGCCAGCCGACGAGAAGCAGGATCACCACGCCGACGATGGCGATGGTCGTGTACTGGCGGCGGAGATAGGCCGCGGCACCCTCGGCCACGGCGCCCGCAATCTCCTGCATGCGCGCCGAACCGGCGTCGGCGGCCATGAGCGATTTCGTCGCCCAGACGCCATAGACCACGGACAACAGTCCGCAGCCGATGATGACCCACAAAGCTGTATTCATCGATGTTTCCTCTGTCCCGTCGGCCCGTGGGGACCGCCGTCCTGCCCTGAAGGGCGGAGTTGGCTGCTCGTCTTGTTTTGAGGCGGGACGGCCAAAAGCCGGGCCCGCCGCGAGTCCGGGCACATTTCTGCCAAAGTCCCTGCGGCGAAGCAACGCGCCCGGGGGCTCCGGACCTCGTCCTTTCGGCAGTTATGCAGGGATTTGGAACGATTAGAGGCCGATGAGCCGGCTCAGGCCGGTACGGGCTGCCGGCGCGCACCCATGACGAGCGCCACGGCCGCGAGCGCGACGATGGGGAAGACCACCCAGTTCACCATGTCCCAGCCATAGGTCGTGACGATCTTGCCCGAGGAGAACGAGCCGATGGCCATGACGCCGAAGACGCAGAAGTCGTTGACCGACTGGACGCGCGTGCGCTCCTCGGGGCGCGCGGTCGCGGCCACCATGGCGCTGGCGCCGATATAGCCGAAGTTCCAGCCGAGCCCGAGCAGCACCAGGGCGGCGTAGAAGTGCGGCACGGTGAGGCCGAGCAGGGCCACCACCGCCGAGAGCGCGGTGAGCACCAGACCCACCGCGACGACGCGCGGCGCGCCATAGCGGGCGATCAGGCTGCCGGTGAAGAAGCTCGGCGCATACATGGCGATGACATGCCACTGGATGCCGTAGGCCGCGTCATCGATCGTGTGGTTGCAGCCGATCATGGCGAGCGGGGCGGCCGTCATGACGAAATTCATGAGCATGTAGGTGGCGGCGCCACAGATGACCGCGGTGACGAAGGCGGGGTTCTTGAAGAACTCGATCGTCGGACGCGACACCGTGCCGGCGGGCGCCGGCTTCGGCTTGGGGATGTCGATGAAGGATAGGATGACGCCGGCGAGCAGCGCCACGACGGCCTGGCCGATATAGGTGCCGGCGAAGAGCACCGGCGGCAGGGCATCCTTGGTCCAGACCACGAGCTGCGGGCCGACCACGCCGGCAATGACGCCGCCGGTCATGACCCAGGAGATCGCCTTGGGCCGGAAGCCGTCGGAGGCGGTGTCGGCGGCCGCGAAACGGTAGCTCTGGGCGGCGGAGGCATAGAAGCCGGCGCAGAAGGTCGCCAGGCAGAAGACGGGGAAGCTCGCCAGCGTGACGCCGAGATAGCCGAAGAGACCGGTGAGCATGCCGGCGAAGGTTGCCAGCTGGTAGGCGGTGCGGCGGCCATAGCGGCGCACCAGCATGCCAACGGGCAGCGAGGCCGCGGCGAGGCCCACGACGAAGATCGAGATCGGCAGCGTCGCCAGCGAACGGACCGGGGCGAGCTGCGCGCCGACAATGGCGCCGGTTGCGAACATGACGGTGGTGTTGGCGCCCGCCAGCGCTGTCGCGACCGCGAGGATGACGGCGTTGCGGCGCGCAAGGCGGTCGCCGATGGCAGCGGCGTCGGAGGTCATGGCGGTCATGGGCATCACGCGGGGCGGGACGATCGCATCGCCCTGCGGAGCATCGCAGGACAGACGATCTCCCGGACGAGCCAGGGAAAGATGATCGTTCTCTAGTGTGATTTTGCCCCACCTGCCATCGGATCGAAGGAGGGAGAGGGCTGCGCCCAGCACATGCGGGAAATGCATGGCCCGTGGCTGCCCATGCGTCACCCTTGGCAGATGAGCCCTGCGCCCCAGCTAGTTGCGGGCGACAGGCCTTTCAGGTCCCCTCGCCGTCCAGCCGCCGCCAGAGACCGTCATGAGCCAGCTTTTTACGCCCTTCGCACTGGGCCCCGTCACCCTGCCGAATCGCATCGTTGTGGCGCCGATGTGCCAGTATTCGGCGGACGATGGCTGCATGAACGACTGGCACCTGCAGCACCTGATGAACCTCGCCATGTCCGGCGCTGGCCTCGTCGTCGTCGAGGCGACGGCGGTGGAGCGGCTCGGTCGCATCACCCATGGCTGCGTCGGCCTTTACAATGACGCCAACGAGCGCGCGCTGAAGCGGGTCCTCGACGCCGCCCGGGCGGTCGCCCTGCCCGGCACGAAGTTCGGCATCCAGATCGGCCATGCCGGCCGCAAGGCTTCCTCCGAGCGCCCCTGGGAGGGCGGTGGTCCGCTGAAGGACAATGCCGACCCCTGGGCGACGGTCGGCCCCTCGGCCATCCCCTTCGATGAGGGCTGGCACATGCCGCGCGAGATGACGGCCCAGGACAAGCTGCGCATCGCCCAGGCCTTCGTCGATGCCGCCAAGCGCGCCGTGCGCCTCGGCTTCGACGCAGTCGAGCTCCACATGGCCCATGGCTATCTCTTGCATTCGGTCATCAGCCCGATCTCCAACACCCGGACCGACGGGTTCGGCGGCAGCCGCGACAACCGCTTCGCCTGGCCGCTCTCCATCGCCGCGGCCGTGAAGGCGGCGCTCCCCGCCCATGTGGCGCTCGGCGCCCGCATCACCGGCCAGGACTGGACCGAGGAGGGCCTGCAGGTCGCCGACGCCGTGGCGCTCGCTGCGGAATTAAAGGGCGCCGTCCTCGATTTCGTCTGCGTCTCGTCGGGCGGCGTCACGCCGCGCATCCGCATCGCCGTGAAGCCGGGCTACCAGGTGCCCTTCGCCCAGGCGGTGAAGGCCGGCAGCGGCATCGCCACCCGCGCGGTCGGCCTCATCAACACGCCGAGCCAGGCCGAGGAGGTCATCACGTCCGGCGCCGCCGACATGGTCGCCATCGGCCGCGGCCTGCTCGACAACCCGCGCTGGGGCTGGCACGCGGCAGAGGAACTCGGCGTCGAGCTGAACTATCCGCCGCAATATGCCCGCGTCGCCAAGAAGGTCTGGCCAGGGGCGGCGCTGGCAAGGCCGGCGTGAGGGCGGCCGGCCCATCCACACCCCTCGCTTTGCTTCCGCCGCCGATCCGCCTATAAGGACCCGCCCGTGACGCGGCTTCCGCCGCGGGGCGCGTGATCGATTCCGGCCCGCCGGCCCGGTCGCGCCACGGACCCTCGACGCGGATCCAAGACCCCGGCGCATGAGCACCGTCCTCATCCTCAACGGCCCGAACCTCAACCTCCTCGGCACGCGCGAACCCGCCATCTACGGCGCGACGACGCTGGCCGATGTCGAGGTCATGTGCCGGGACGAGGCAGCAAAGCACGGGCTCACCGCCGATTTCCGCCAGTCGAACCACGAGGGCGTGCTCGTCGACTGGCTGCACGAGGCCGGCCGCGCCTTCGCCGCCGGCACGCTCAAGGGCGTCGTCTTCAATGCCGGCGCCTATACCCACACCTCGCTCGCCCTCGCCGATGCCGTCCGCGGCACCGGGGTGCCGATGATCGAGGTTCACATCACCAACGTGCATGCGCGCGAGGCCGTGCGGCACCATTCCTTCCTTTCACCCGTCGCGCGCGGCATCATCGTGGGGCTCGGCCCCATGGGATACGCGCTCGCCATCGCCGCCGTCGCGGCGCTTCCGGCCAAGGCGTGAGCGGCCCCCGCCGCGCCGAGCCCCAAGAGGCCACCATGAACAAAGGCAAATCCTCCATCGATACGGCGATGATCCGTGAGCTGGCCCAGGTGCTGGCCGACACGGATCTCACCGAGATCGAGATCGAGCTCGAGGCGCTGAAGATCCGCGTCGCCCGCCAGGTCACCGTCCATGCGACGGTCGCGGCGCCGGTCGCCGCGGCGCCTGCGCCGGCCCCGGTGGCCGCGGCTGCCGCTCCCGCCGCCGTCGCGGCTCCTGCGGCCTCGGGCGATGATCCGCGCAAGCATCCGGGCGCCGTGCCCTCGCCCATGGTCGGCACCGCCTATCGCCGCGCCTCGCCCGACGCCAAGCCCTTCGTCGAGGTCGGCTCGGCCGTGAAAGAAGGCGACCGCATCTGCCTCATCGAGGCGATGAAGACCTTCAATGACATCGTCGCCCCACGCTCCGGCACGGTGACGCGCATCCTGTTCGACGACGGCCGGCCGGTCGAATACGGCGAGCCGCTGATGATCATCGAGTGAGCGCAGCGCCATGTTCAACAAGGTGCTGATCGCCAATCGCGGTGAGATCGCCCTGCGCGTCCTCCGGGCGTGCAAGGAGCTCGGAATCGCGACGGTCGCCGTCCATTCCACGGCAGATGCCGATTCGATGCATGTGAAGCTCGCCGATGAGAGCGTCTGCATCGGCCCGCCCTCGGCCCGCGAGAGCTATCTCAACATCCCCTCGCTGCTTGCGGCCTGCGAGATCACCGGCGCCGAGGCCGTCCATCCCGGCTACGGCTTCCTCTCCGAGAATGCCCGCTTCGCCGAGATCCTCGAGAGCCACGGCATCACCTTCATCGGACCGAAGTCCGAGCACATCCGCATCATGGGCGACAAGATCGAGGCCAAGCGCACGGCGAAGCGCCTGGGCATCCCCACCGTCCCCGGTTCGGAAGGTGGCATCTCCGATGACGAGGAGGCCCGCAAGGTCGCCGCCGAGATCGGTTTCCCCGTCATCATCAAGGCAGCCGCCGGCGGCGGTGGTCGCGGGATGAAGGTCGCCCGCACGGCGGACGAGCTGGAGGTCGCGCTGCAGACCGCCAAGACCGAGGCCAAGGCCGCCTTCGGCGATGACGCGGTCTATATCGAGAAATATCTCGGCAAGCCCCGCCATATCGAGATCCAGATCCTCGGCGACGGCCAGGGCAATGCCATCCATCTCGGCGAGCGCGACTGCTCGCTGCAGCGCCGGCACCAGAAGGTCTGGGAGGAAGGCCCCTCCCCGGTCATCACGCCGGAGCAGCGGGCCGAGATCGGCGGCATCTGCGCCAAGGCCATGGCCGACATGGGATATGTCGGCGCCGGCACGATCGAGTTTCTCTACGAGGACGGGCAGTTCTTCTTCATCGAGATGAACACCCGCATCCAGGTCGAGCATCCGGTGACCGAGATGATCACCGGCGTCGACCTCGTGAACGAGCAGATCAAGATCGCCTCGGGCCAGAAGCTCTCGGTGAAGCAGTCGGACATCGTCATCGAGGGCCATGCCATCGAGTGCCGCGTGAACGCCGAGAATCCGGCGACCTTCCGGCCCTCGCCCGGCAAGCTCAACCTGTTCCACACGCCCGGCGGCATCGGCGTACGCGTCGACAGCCACGCCTACCAGGGCTACACGATCCCGCCGAACTACGACTCGCTGGTCGGCAAGCTGATCGTCCATGGCCGCACCCGAGCCGAGTGCCTGGCGCGCCTGCGCCGCGCCCTCGACGAGTTCGTGGTGGACGGCATCGAGACGACGCTGCCGCTGTTCCGCACCCTCGTGCGCAACCCGTCGATCATCGCCGGCGACTACGACATCCACTGGCTGGAGAAGTTCCTGGCCGGCGAGGCCGCCAAGACTGACAAGGCCTGAGCACGGGCGAGGCCCGCCTCACACGCCCCACAGACGCTTCAGGATCGCCGGGACCTCGCCATAGGTCCTGGCGATCGCGTTTGGGCGGGAGCGCAGGAGCGCCTCCGGCGCATGGTAGCCCCAGGTGACGGCGATGGAGCCGACGCCGGCGGCATGGGCCATGTCGATGTCATAGGTCGTGTCGCCAATCATCACCGTATCCTCGGGCACCGCGCCGACCTCCGCCATCGCCTGCAGGATCATGCCGGGATGGGGCTTCGAGGGCGCGTCGTCGGCGGTCTGGATCGTGGCGAAGCGGTCGATCAGGCCGTGATGGGTCATGACGATGCGCACGCCGCGCTGGGACTTGCCCGTGGCGATGCCGAGGGCCGCCTTCTCCGCCGCCACCCACTCGATCACCTCGCGGCAGCCGGGATAGAGCGGCTCGGCATGGCCGTGCTTCTGCCGCTCGGCATGGAAGGCGCCCTTGTAGGCCTCGATGAGCGCGGGAATGTCGGGGTCCTCGGGGCTCGTCAGCACCGCGAAGGCCTCGAACAGCGACAGGCCGACGATGGACAGCGTCGCCTCGCGGCTCGGCGGCGTGCGGCCGAGCGAGATGAAGGCCGCGTCCATGCAGGCGACGATGAGGTGCTGGCTGTCGACGAGGGTGCCGTCGCAGTCGAAGATGACGAGCTTCACGAAAGGCGCTCCGGGGAACCGGAGCGCCTTGTGGGCCGCCAGGCGCCGAAGATCAACGGGTCAGCCGAAACGGCAGGATCGCACGGCCATGCGGAACTCGGGCGTGCGCGGGATGTAGCCGTGGGCGCGGGCCGACTGGCGGCACTCGACGATGCGGGCAAGATCCGGGCGGCGGGCGCGCAGGCAGTCGAGGACGGCGGCGCGGACGGCGGGTCCGCGATAGCCGCGCGCACGGGCCTCCTGGCGGCATTCGAAGCGCTCGGCGCGCAGTTCGGGATTGCCGCGGCCGGGGCCCGGCCCATAGCCGAAGGGCTGGGCGGCAGCTGGCGCGATGGCGGACAGGGCGAGAAGACCGGCGAGAAGCAGGCGGGTCATGGCATGGGCTCCATCAGGACGATGCGTCCTTGTCGGTCCCGCCCGCTGAACCGCGCCTGAATCGGCTGTTCAGCGGCGCTCGCGCTCCAGCGTCTCGACACGCGCCTCGAGGGCGGAGATGCGGCGTTCGGCAAGGTCATTGGCGCGGCGCAGTTCGCCGACGAGGTCGGCCATGGCCCGGTCGCCGCCCGGCACGGTGCGGATCACCCGACGTGTCACCATGACGATGAGCGCGAGGATGGCGAACAGCGCCGCGGCGGTGACGTAGATCCAGCCCGTCAGGGACATCACTCCTCCGGCGCCTCGACAATGGGATCGTAGCGCGAGACGTCCCAGCCGAGGAGGTTGAAGGTCTGCTCCATGTGCGGCGGCAGCGGCGCCGAGACGTCGATCGTGCCCTTGCCGCGCGGATGCGGCACGACGAGGCGGCGGGCATGCAGGTGCAGCTTGTGCTGGATGCCGCCGGGGATCTCCCAGTTCTCGACGTCGAAATATTTGGGATCGCCGATGATGGGATGGCCGATCTCGGCGGCATGGACGCGCAGCTGGTGGGTGCGGCCCGTCACCGGCTTCATCGACAGCCAGGACAGCTTCTGCGCCATGGTGTCGATGACGGCGTAGTAGCTGACCGCGTGGCTGGCGCCCTTCTCGCCGTGCTTGGCGATGCGCATGAAGCTCTCGTCCTCGCGCTCTTCCTTGGCGAGATAGGTCGAGACGCGGCCCTGGCGCGGCTTCGGCACGCCGGCCACCACCGACCAGTAGATCTTGCGGGCGGCGCGGGTGCGGAAGGTCTTGGCCAGCGCCGCCGCGGCGAAGCGGTTCTTGGCGACGAGCAGGCAGCCCGACGTGTCCTTGTCGAGGCGGTGGACGAGGCGCGGGCGCTGGCCGTCCTCATCGGTCAGCACCGCCAGCATGCCGTCGAGGTGCTTCTTGGTGCCGGAGCCGCCCTGCACCGCAAGGCCAGCCGGCTTCGACAGGACGAGGACGTCGGCGTCCTCATAGAGGGTGATGGAGGCGAGGAAGCCGGCGACATCCTCGCCGACCTTGGCCGACATGGGCCGCGCCTGGTCGAGCTTGAGCGGCGGCACGCGCACCGCCTGGCCGGCCTCGAGGCGGTCCTTGGTCTCGACACGACGGCCGTTCACACGGAGTTCGCCCTTGCGGACGATGCGCTGGATGTAGCTGAAGGACAGCTGCGGGAAGCGCGCCGCGAGGAAACGGTCGACGCGCATGTCCGCCTCGTCATCCGTGACGGTGAGGGTCTGGACGCCGGTCTGCAGGGTCTCGGTGGCCGCAGCCTTTAGTTCGGCGCGGGTCGGGCCTGCCGGAGGCGGCGGCGCTGCGGGACGCTCGCGGCGCGGCGCCGGGCGGTCCTCAGGCGATGCGGACCGGACGGGGCGCTCGGCACGGCTCTCACGCGGGGCGGCGCGGGAGGGGCGATCACTGCGGGTGGGGCGCTCGTCACGGGCGGGACGCGCCGGCCGGCGACTCGGGCGCTCCTCCTCGAAGCCGACCATGTCGAGATCCGCCTCCGGCGACCAGGAGGGCTCGGGCAGGTCCCAGTCGTCGGCGCGGCCGCGGCGCGGCGAGCCATCGAATGAGCGCAGTTCGGACGGATCGGGCCGCTCGCGACGGGCGGGACGCTCACCACGCTCCGGACGGTCGAAACGCGGGCGACGATCATCGCGGCGACCGGCCTCGCCCTCGGGCGCGAGGCCGCGGCGCGGGCGGCGATCAGCCTCCTCGGTGGCGCGCGGCGGGCGCTTGGCAGCGGGGCGGCCCTCCTTGGCGAAGGCCGGCTTGCCGCCCTTCGCGGGCGGACGGCCAGAGCCGGTGCGGGCGGGTCCGCGCGGACCTGACGGCGCCCCCGGCTTCGATCCGCGACCCGGCGGCTTGCCCCTGCCCTTCATGAGAAGCTCCTGATGACGGCAAGGCCGACCGCGACGGCCGCGATCGAGAGAACCACCGAGGCCCCGACATAAAGGGCTGCGCCGGCATAGTCACCCCGCTCCACGAGGGTCATGGCGTCCAGCGAGAAGGCGGAGAAGGTGGTGAAGCCGCCGAGGATGCCGGTGGTGAGGAAGAGACGGAGCTCCTGGCTCCAGGCCATTTCAGCGCGGAAGGCGAGCCATCCCGCGATCAGGCCCATGAGCAGCCCGCCGACGACATTGATGATGAGCGTGCCGATGGGAAAGCCCGGCCCGAAAGCCTTGAGCGACCAGACGTTGACGCCGTGGCGCAGCGAACCGCCGATGCCGGAGCCGAGAAAGACGAGCAGGACCTTGGTCATACGCTGAAATAGCGCAATCCCAAGCTGTCAGTACATCAGGATTTGGACATCACCCGGCAACGCCGCCTGTACCGCATCCGGCCCGATCAAGCCGTTATTGCGAGAAGCAAACTCGGCGCGCACAATCGTCATGATCTTTGTGGCTGCATCGGTGAAATTCGCGTCGCCATACACCTCATACCGCACCCGGATCGATCCAGCGGTCGGGCGCCTCTGCCGCACTTCGGTCAGATCGCTGTTAACTGATGTCACTCTTCGATAAGACCTCGACAGCAAAGCTTGGAGCGCGGCGGCATCCTGTGACCGACCGCTCACGTAAAAGATGCGGACATCAGTCTCAGTGTCACCGGGATTCGGTGGCGGAGGATTGGGGAGATTACCGGCAGCCGCTGCGCGCGTCTCCAGTGCCGTAATTCGGCGCTGCATCTCCGATGTTGCTTCAGCGATGATGTTTCGAAGATCACACTGAGCATTTGGGTTAGAAGATGCACCCAATTCGAGGGCGACATTTGGGCGTCCCTCGCCAAGATTTAAAGTAAATTTTGACAAGGCAGGCAAAAGCAATATTGCTACTGCGACTGCCATGACAATCGCCGTTGGGGTCGCTTTCGACTCTTCAAGTCCTTGAGCGTACTGGTAGGTCGCGATCGCCAATATGGACAGACCAAGAACAGACGATAAAAAGAACAGTCCTTGCGGATAGGAAAGTGCGCACCCCCAACCGGTGCAGGAGCCTGACACTGTACAAATGCTTTCGAGAGCCGATACATCAGCCATGGCGCGCGCCCCTTATGCGCCCATGAAGCACTAGGCCGCGAAGCCGCGCAATCGGGTTTTCCCGCGTTAATTGAATTCACCGCATACGCTCGCGTCGAAGTTTCGCCCACCACTCCATGCGCTTGCCGATCTCGCGCTCGAAGCCGCGCTCGACCGGCCGGTAGAGCGACTGCCGGCCAATGGCCTCGGGCCAGTAGTCCTGGCCGGAAAAGGCGTCGGGCTCGTCGTGGTCGTAGCGATAGCCCTCGCCATAGCCTTCCGACTTCATCAGCTTGGTCGGGGCATTGAGGATGGTCTTCGGCGGCATGACGCTGCCGCGCTCCTTGGCCAGCGCCTGGGCGGCCTTCCAGGCGGTATAGGCAGCGTTCGACTTCGGCGCGGTCGCGACATAAATCACGGCATTGGCCAGGGCGAGTTCGCCCTCGGGCGTGCCGAGGAAATCGTAGGCGTCCTTCGCCGCGTTGGCGACGACGAGGGCCTGCGGATCGGCGAGGCCGATATCCTCCACCGCCATGCGGACGACGCGGCGGGCGATGAAGAGCGGGTCCTCGCCGGCATCGAGCATCCGCGCGAGATAGTAGAGCGCTGCGTCCGGATCCGAGCCGCGCACGGTCTTGTGGAGGGCGGAAATGAGGTTGTAGTGGCCCTCCTGCGCCTTGTCGTAGATCGGCGCGCGGCGCTGGACGACGGCGGAGAGGCCCGCCGTATCGAAGACCTCGCCCTCCCCTGCCGCGCGCCAGACCTCCTCGGCGAGAGTCAGGATGGCGCGGCCGTCGCCATCGGCCATGCGCACCAGCGCGAGGCGGGCTTGCCCGTCGAGCGGCAGCGGCTTGTCCTCCAGCGCCTCGGCACGGGCGAGCAGCTTTTCCAGCGCCTCGTCGTCGAGGGCGCGGAAGGTGAGGACGCGCGCCCGCGACAGGAGCGCGGCGTTGAGCTCGAAGGACGGGTTCTCCGTGGTGGCGCCGACGAGCGTCACCGTGCCGTCCTCGACCACGGGCAGGAAGGCGTCCTGCTGCGAGCGGTTGAAGCGGTGGATTTCGTCGACGAAGAGCAGCGTGCCGCGGCCCTGCATGCGGCGGGATCGCGCCTGCTCGAAGACCTTCTTGAGGTCGGCGACGCCGGTGAAGATCGCCGAGATCTGGTCGAAGGCGAGGTCCGTTTCGCCCGCGAGGAGGCGCGCCACCGTGGTCTTGCCCGTGCCCGGCGGGCCCCAGAAGATCAGCGAGCCGAGGGAGCGCGAGCGCAGGAGCCGCGTCAGCGCCCCGTCAGGGCCGGTCAGGTGCTCCTGTCCGGCGACATCCGCCAGGGTCTGCGGGCGCAGCCGGTCGGCGAGCGGCCGCGGCGCCTTGGGGTCGGGGCCCGCGGCCTCGAAGAGGTCCACCCTCAGCCGCCCAGCATGGACGAGATGATCTGGCCGCCGCGGTCGATCTGGAAGCGCCAGAGCCGCGAACGCTGGGCCGTCACCTCCCGCAGGTCGTCGGGCTTGGCGATCTCGCGGCCATTGACGCCGACCACCACGTCGCCCGGCTGCAGGCCGACCTGCGCCGCGGCGGAATTGGGCTCCACCGCCATCACGACGACGCCGTCGCTGCGATGGCTGACGCGCAGCTCGTCCGCCATGCCCGGGGCCAGCGTCGCGACACGGGCGCCAGCGAAGGGCGACGGGCCGGTGATGGTGATGGCGTCCTGGCCGCCGGGCGGCGCCGGCTCAAGGGCCACCGGAACGACCAGCGCGCGGCCGTTGCGGGTCACCGCGATGCTCGCCATGCCGCCGATGGGCTTCACGCCGAAGCGGTAGCCGAAGCCGTCGGGGTCCTCGACCGCCTGGTTGTCGACGGCGGTGATGAGGTCGCCGGCGCGAAGGCCAGCGCGGGCGGCGGGCGAGTTGGGGACGACCGAGACGACGAGCGCGCCCGTCGGGCGCGCGAGGCGCAGGCTCTCCGCGACATCGGCGGTGACATTCTGCAGGCGGCCGCCGAACCAGGGACGGCGCACGGTCTGGCTGCCGGCCTTGGCCGATTCGACGACGAGGCGGACGAGCGCGGTCGGAATGGCGAAGCCGATGCCGTGGCTGCCGCCGGAGCGCGAGAAGATGGCGGTGTTCACGCCGATGAGGCGGCCGCTCATGTCGACCAGCGCGCCGCCGGAATTGCCGGGATTGATGGCCGCGTCGGTCTGGACGAAGGACTGGTAGTCGGCGACGCCGACCTGCGTGCGGGCGAGCGCCGAGACGATGCCCTGGGTCACGGTCTGGCCGACGCCGAAGGGATTGCCGATGGCGAGCACGAGATCACCGACCTCGAGGGCGTCGGAATCGCCGATCTCGATGGTCGCGAGGTCGGAGGGCGGCGATTTCAGCCGGAGCACGGCGAGGTCGGTGCGCGGGTCGCGCAGCACGATGTCCACCTCGAACTCGCGCCGGTCGGCGAGCGCCACCTTCACCTCCGTCATGTTCTCCACGACGTGGTTGTTGGTGATGACGAGGCCGGAGCGCTCGACGATGACGCCCGAGCCGAGGGACCGGGCGACCTCGGCGCGCTGCGGCCCGCCCTGACGGCCCTGCCCGCCCCGGTCACCGAAGAAGCGGCGGAAGATCGGGTCGTCGAAGAAGGGATGGGCCTGCACCTGCTCGACGCGCGAGCCATAGACGTTCACGACCGCGGGCGCGGCGCGCCGCACCACGGGGGCGAAGGAGAGTTGCACCTCCGCACGGGTGGCGGGCGCCTGGCGTGGCGCCTGGGCCACGGCAGGAGCGGCGGAGACGAGCGCGAGGGCGGCGGCGGTGGCGAGGACGGTGAGTCTGGTCATGGCGGCAATATAGTCGTGCCCCCGCGAGCCCGGAAGGGAAGGCAGGCGCCCGATGCGTCCACGGCGGTTGACCGGACCGGGGGGAGCAGTGACGCTCCGTCAAAACACCCCCGAGGACACGCCCATGGCCGCCAGCCCGACGATCGACTTCGCACCCGGCAATTACCGCTACGTCCCCAGCGTGTTCCAGTATTCATCGGGCGCCGCGGCGATGCCCGGCTATCACATCGAGCGGGTGATGTTCCGCAAGCCGGTGCCGCTGAAACAGGGCTTCGAGCGGATCGCCGCGCTGATCCAGGGCCAGGGACGCCCGCTCACCGCCTTCTGCGCCTGCGAGCTGCGCTCTCCCGCGCCCTTCGACGATGCCGGCTTCAAGGCCTTCAACGAGGTCTATGTCGGCACGCTGGCGGCCTGGGGCATCTACAACGCCGAGACCAAGGCCAATCCGGTGGCGCGCTCCAATGTCTGCCCGGAGATCGGCGGACCGCCGGAGCCCTCCTTCCACGCCTTCTGCTACGTCGCCGAGGGCGATGCAGGCGGGGCGCCGCAATTCGTCATCGCCGGCTCCGGCGAGGCGCGCGAGGGCGCCGGCGCCTATGCCGAGCGGATCGTCCGGCTCAACGACACCAGTCCCGTAGGCCTGCGCGAGAAGGGCGTCTTCGTCCTTGAGCAGATGGAGAAGCGCATGGCGGCCTTCGGCCATGGCTGGGCGGACACGACGGCGGCGCAGGTCTATTGCGTGCACGACATCCATCCCTTCCTCGCCGACGAGATCGTCCGGCGCGGCGCGGCGCGGGCCGGCATCACCTGGCACTACAACCGCCCGCCGGTGATCGGCCTCGACTACGAGATGGATTGCCGTAGCGTCGCGGTCGAGCGCAGCCTGTGAGCGCATCGCCGCTGGGGCGCTGGCAGGGCTTCTTCGGTCCCATCCTCGCCGGCTATTGCGGCCTGCTCATCGGCGTCGGCATGGGCCGCTTCGGCTATCCTCCGCTGATTCCGGCCATGGTCGAGGCCGGCTGGGCGACGCCGACGACGCTGCACCTTGCCGGCGCCTTCAACCTCGCCGGCTACATCGTCGGCGCCAGCACGGCGCTCGCCAGCGCGCGTCTGATGGGCGTCCGGCCGGCCATTGCCCTCGCCGCGGCGCTCGCCGTCTTCGCCTTCGCAGCCTCAGCCGTGCCCCTGCCCGCCCCCGCCTTCATCGCCCTGCGGGCGCTGTCCGGCTCGACCGGCGGCATCCTGATGATCGTCATCCCGCCGGTGGTGGCGAATGTCGTGGCACCCTCGCACCGGGGGCGGGCCAACGGCCTCGCCTTTGCGGGCGTCGGCACGGGCTTCGTGCTGTCGGGAACCGCCGTGCCGGCCTTTGCGGCCTCGGGACCGGCGGCCGCCTGGCTGGCGCTGGCGACGGCGCTGGCGGTGGCGAGCGTCGTGATGATGGCGCTGCTGCCCCGCTCGGCCCCGCCGGTGGCGGCGGAGCGCGGCGCGCCCTCCCCGGCCTGGCGGCGCGCACCGGCCTTCCTCGGCCTCGCCGCAGCCTATGGCGGGGCGGCGGCAGGCTATGTGCCGCACACGCTGTTCTTCGTCGACCACGTCGCCCGCGATCTCGGCTTCGGCCTCGCCATCGGCGGCTGGATCTGGGTCGCGGCCGGCATCACGGCCGTTCTCGCACCGATGGTCGCGGGCGTCGCCGCCGACCGCTTCGGCTATGGGCCGGTGCTTCGGATCATCGTGGCGCTGATGGCGATCGGCGCGGCGCTTCCCGCGCTCACCCACAATCTCGTGCTGCTGACGCTGTCGGCGATGATGGCGGGCGGATTGATGATCGGCTTGGGATCATCCACCTCCGGGCGGACCCGCGAGATCGTCGGGCCGGAAGCGCACACGGCGGCCTGGGCGCTGCAGACCGTCGCCTTCGCCGTCATCCAGGCAGGCGCAGCCTACGGTTTCACCGCCCTGCTGGCCGCCACGGGCAGCCACGCGCTGGTCTTCGCGCTGGCGGGGACCATCATCGCGGCGGGGCTCGCAACCGAACTCGTCACGGCCCGCATGGCGCCGCCTCCCGGCTGACGCGCAAAGCAAAAGGGCGACCTGACGGCCGCCCCTGCAAAGGGCTGGTCCCGGAGGACCGCCCCGACTTCTCGTGGATCAGGCCGCCTCGGCGGTCTTCGCCTGGACCGGACCGGAGTCCTTGCCCTTGGCGTCGACGTCGCGATCGACGAACTCGATGACCGCGATCGGCGCATTGTCGCCATAGCGGAAGCCGGCCTTCAGGACGCGGGTGTAGCCACCCTGGCGCGCCTGGTAGCGGGGCCCGAGGACCTCGAACAGCTTCTTGACCATGGCGATGTCGCGGATCTGCGACACGGCCTGGCGGCGGGCGTGCAGGTCGCCGCGCTTGCCGAGCGTCACCAGCTTCTCGACGATCGGACGCAGGTCCTTCGCCTTCGGCAGGGTGGTGACGATCTGCTCATGCTTGATGAGAGCGGCGCACATGTTGGCGAACATCGCCTGACGATGCTCGGCCGTGCGGTTGAACTTGCGGTGGGCTTTGCCGTGACGCATCGCCTTGTCCTCCGGTGGCTCGCGGACCTCACGGTCGGCGAGGATGAAAACTCAGTAGTGGTCCTCGAAGCGCTTGGCGAGCTCTTCGATATTCTCCGGCGGCCAGCCCGTAACCTCCATGCCGAGGTGGAGGCCCATCTGGGCAAGCACTTCCTTGATCTCGTTGAGCGACTTGCGGCCGAAGTTCGGCGTGCGGAGCATCTCCGCCTCCGTCTTCTGGATCAGGTCGCCGATGTAGACGATGTTGTCGTTCTTCAGGCAGTTCGCCGAGCGGACCGAGAGCTCGAGCTCGTCGACCTTCTTCAGCAGCGCCGGGTTGAAGGCCAGATCCGGGATCGACTCCTGGACGACTTCCTTCCGCGGCTCCTCGAAGTTCACGAAGATCTCGAGCTGGTCCTGGAGGATGCGGGCCGCATAGGCGATCGCGTCCTCGGGCGAGACCGAACCGTTGGTCTCCACCGTCAGGGTCAGCTTGTCGTAGTCGAGCACCTGGCCCTCGCGGGTCGGCGAGACCTGGTAGGAGACCTTCTTGACCGGCGAGTAGAGGCTGTCGACCGGGATGAGACCGATCGGCGCGTCCTCGGCGCGGTTCTTCTCGGCCGGGACGTAGCCCTTGCCGGTGTTGACGGTGAACTCCATGCGGATCGAGGCGCCCTCGTCGAGGGTGCAGATCACCAGCTCGGGGTTCAGCACGGTGACGTCGCCGACCGTCTGGATGTCGCCAGCGGTGACCACGCCCGGGCCTTCCTTGCGCACGACCATGCGCTTCGGACCGTCGCCCTGCATCTTGATCGAGATGTCCTTGATGTTCAGGACGATGTCGGTGACGTCCTCACGCACGCCAGGGATCGACGAGAACTCGTGCAGCACGCCATCGATCTGGACGGCCGAGACGGCGGCGCCCTGGAGCGAGGACAGGAGGATGCGGCGCAGGGCGTTACCGAGCGTCACGCCGAAGCCACGCTCCAGCGGCTCGGCGGTCGCGGTCGCGAAACGCTTCGGGTCATCGCCGGGGACGATGTTCAGCTTCTCCGGCTTGATCAGTTCCTGCCAGTTCTTCTGGATCACGGTGTGTTACCTTCGCTCAAATCTGGCCGCTGTCTCGTCCCCTGCAGGACCCTGACGGCCGGTGTCCCTCGCTTTGCAGCGAGAGGCGGAAAACCGCGAGCCGCCACAGGCCGGCCCGCGATTGCGAGAAACAATGAAACTCAGACGCGACGACGCTTGCGCGGGCGGCAGCCGTTGTGCGGGATCGGCGTCACGTCGCGGATGGAGGTGACGGTGAAGCCGGCGGCCTGGAGGGCGCGCAGCGCCGACTCACGGCCCGAACCGGGACCCGACACCTCGACCTCGACCATGCGCATGCCGTGCTCGGCGGCCTTGCGGGCAGCGTCCTCGGCAGCGACCTGGGCGGCGTACGGGGTCGACTTGCGCGAACCCTTGAAGCCCATGGTGCCGGCCGACGACCAGGCAATGGTGTTGCCCTGCGCGTCTGTGATGGTGATCATCGTGTTGTTGAACGACGCGTTCACGTGGCAGACGCCGGAGGCGATGTTCTTGCGCTCACGGCGGCGAACGCGGGTGGCTTCCTTGGCCATTCTCTAGTCCTTGTCCTTCAGGCGCGCCCGTGGTGCCAGGCGCTCGGGAAACGGCAAGGGGCGCGGCTGGCGCGCCCCGACCGGATTACTTCTTCTTGCCGGCGATCGGCTTCGCCGGACCCTTGCGGGTGCGGGCGTTGGTGTGGGTGCGCTGGCCGCGGACCGGCAGGCCCTTGCGGTGACGCAGGCCGCGGTAGCAGCCGAGGTCCATGAGGCGCTTGATGTTCATCGAGACTTCGCGACGCAGGTCGCCCTCGACCATGTAGTCACGGTCGATGGTCTCGCGGATGGTGAGCACTTCCTGGTCGGTCAGCTGGTTCACGCGGCGCTCGGCCGGGATCTTGACCTTGTCGCAGATCTCGGCGGCGAACTTCGGTCCGATGCCGTGAATGTACTGCAGCGCGATGACTACGCGCTTGTTCGTCGGGATATTGACACCCGCAATACGAGCCATGTCTCGTCTCCATGTGGTCCGCGTCGCCGCGGGAGATGATGAAACCGTGCGTCCGGTGGAGGCCGGCCCCTGCACGGATGTCCTCGAAACGGAGCGGCCCGCCTGCACGGCAGACGGACCGGCTCAACCGTCTTTTGGACGAAGGTTGGCCGCATAGCCCGCCCTCGTCCCTGCGTCAAGCCCGAAAGGGCCGAATTCGCCTCACACGCCCAGATGGGCGGCGATGGCCTTGGTCACGTCGTCGATCGGCGCCATGCCGTCCACGGTCTTCAGCGCGCCCTTGGAGGCGTAATAGCCGGAGACGGGAGCGGTCTGCTCGCGATAGGCGTCGAGGCGCTTCTTGAGGGCCTCGGCATTGTCGTCGGCGCGCACGGGCTCGCCGCGGGCGGTCATCTCGGCAACGCGCTTCTCGATGCGGCCGACGAGGATCCCCTCGTCCACCTTCAGCTCGATGACGCCGTCCAGCTTCATGCCCTTCTCCGCCAGCATGGCGTCGAGGGCTTCGGCCTGGGCCACCGTGCGCGGGAAACCGTCAAGGATGAACCCCTTGGCGCAGTCCGGTTCGGCGATGCGGTCGGCGATGATGCCGACAACGATGGCGTCGGAGACGAGCTCACCGCGCGCCATGACATCCTTGGCCTTCAGGCCGATGGGCGTGCCGGCCTTCACCGCGGCCCGGAGCATGTCACCGGTGGAGAGCTGCACGAGACCGTGACGCTCCACCAGCCGCTGTGCCTGGGTCCCCTTCCCCGCCCCGGGAGGCCCGAGCAGAATCAGCTTCATCGACGTTTCCCCCTGAGCTGCGACTTCTTGATCAGCCCTTCATACTGATGGGCCAACAGATACCCCTGCACCTGGGCCACCGTGTCGAGCGTCACGGTGACGACGATCAGCAGCGAGGTGCCTCCCAGCAGATAGAAGCTTTGACCGAGCTGCGAAATCAGCATTTCGGGCAATAGGCAGACCAGGGTGATGTAGGCAGCGCCGAGGACGGTGATGCGGGTGAGGACATAGTCGATGTACTGCGCCGTCTTCTCGCCCGGGCGGATGCCGGGGATGAAGCCGCCATACTTGCGCAGATTGTCGGCGGTCTCGGTCGGATTGAACACGATCGCCGTGTAGAAGAAGCAGAAGAAGATGATCAGCAGCGCATAGAGCGCCATGAACAGCGGCTGGCCGTGGCCGAGCAGCTGGGCGGTGAGGCGCAGCCATTCCGACGGATTGGTCTGGAACGACAGCGCCGTCGTCGGCAGCAGCAGCAGCGATGAGGCGAAGATCGGCGGGATGACGCCGGCCGTGTTGATCTTGAGCGGCAGGTGCGAGGAATTGCCCTCGAACACCTTGTTGCCCTGCTGGCGCTTTGGATACTGGATCAGCAGCCGGCGCTGGGCGCGCTCGCAGAAGACGATGATGACGATCGTCACGCCGATGAGCACGAGGAGGCCGAGCAGCAGCGGCGTCGAGATGACGCCCTGGCGGCCGAGTTCAAAGGCCTGGGCCAGCACGCTCGGCAACTCCGCGACGATGCCGGCGAAGATGATGAGCGAGATGCCGTTGCCGATGCCGCGCTGGGTGATCTGCTCGCCCAGCCACATCATGAACATGGTGCCGCCGGTCAGCGTGATGACCGTCGACATGATGAAGAACAGGCCGGGACTGGCGACGACCGAGCCCGAGGACTGCAAGCCGACGGCGATGCCCCAGGACTGGAACAGCGCCAGCACCACCGTGAGGTAGCGGGTGTACTGGTTGATCTGCTTGCGGCCCTGCTCGCCCTCCTTCTTCAGCTTCTCGAGCTCCGGCACGACGGCCGTGAGCAGCTGGATGATGATGGAGGCGGAGATGTAGGGCATGATGTTCAACGCGAAGATCGCCATGCGCGAGACCGCGCCGCCGGCGAAGACGTTGAACATGGCCAGCACGCCCTGGTTGGCGTTGAAGACCTGGCGCAGGGCCTCGGGATCGATTCCCGGCAGCGGGATATAGGTACCGAGGCGATAGACCAGCAGCGCGCCGAGGGTGAACCACAGCCGCTTCTTGAGATCCTCGGCCTTGCCGAAAGCCCCGAAATTCAGGTTGGCTGCAAGTTGTTCCGCTGCCGATGCCATGGTGGCTCCGATGCCTCAGGGACGGAACGGGTCCATCCGGAAAAGTCGCCTTCACTTAACGGCCAGTGGCCGCCTTCGCCAGCCCCCCGACGTCGCAGGCAGGGCTATCGATGCAAAGGGGCCGGTCCTCGTCGAACCGGCCCCTTGAAGCTGTGATCGTCGTGTCGGGAGAGCGATGCGCCGGCCGTCAGGCCGCCGCCTCGTCCTTCGCCTTCAGCACGGTGACCGAGCCGCCGGCCTTCTCGACGGCCGCAACGGCGCCGGCGGAGGCGCCGGAGACGGTCAGCTCGAGCTTCGCCTTCAGCTCGCCGGTGGCGACGAGACGGATGCCGTCACGGGCGCGGCGGACGACGCCGCTCGACACCAGGGCAGCCTCGTCGACCTTGCCGGCCTGCAGCTTGCCGGAGTCGATCGCGCGCTGGATCCGGGCGAGCGTGACCTCGACATAGGAGAGGCGGAAGATGTTGTTGAAGCCACGCTTCGGCAGGCGCCGATGCAGCGGCATCTGGCCACCCTCGAAGCCCTTGATGGCGACGCCCGAACGGGACTTCTGGCCCTTCACGCCGCGACCGGCGGTCTTGCCCTTGCCCGAACCGATGCCGCGGCCGACGCGCATCTTGCGATGCGTGGCGCCGGCATTGTCCTTCATGTCCGTGAGTTTCATGGGATCAATCCACCACTTTCACGAGGTGAGCGACCTTGGCGATCATGCCGCGGACACTCGGGGTGTCCTCCAGCGTGGCGCGGCGGTGCAGCTTGTTGAGCTTCAGGCCGATGAGGGTCGCTTCCTGCGACTTCTCCCGGCGGATCGGCGAGCCGATCTGCTCGATGGTAACGGTCTTGTTGGCCATGGATCCGATCCTTACGCGTCGCCCTCGCCTTCCTCCTGGCGGCGGGCCTGGAGGACCGACACCTTGAGGCCACGGCGAGCCGCGACGGAGCGCGGGCTGTCCTGGTTCTTCAGCGCGTCGAACGTGGCGCGCACCATGTTGTAGGGGTTCGACGACCCCATCGACTTGGCGACCACGTCGGCCATGCCGAGCGTCTCGAAGACGGCGCGCATCGGACCGCCGGCGATGATGCCGGTACCGGCCGGAGCGGCGCGCAGGATGACCTTGCCGGCGCCGTGGCGGCCGTGCACGTCATGATGAAGGGTGCGGCCCTCGCGCAGCGCCACGCGGATGAAACCGCGCTTGGCCGCCTCGGTGGCCTTGCGGATCGCCTCCGGCACCTCACGGGCCTTGCCGTGGCCGAAGCCGACGCGGCCCTTCTGGTCGCCGACCACGACGAGAGCAGCAAAGCCGAAGCGCTTGCCGCCCTTCACCGTCTTGGAGACGCGGTTGATGTGCACGAGCTTGTCGGTGAATTCGCTGTCGCGCTCTTCGCGGTTGCGCTCGCGTTCACGTTCCCGAGCCATGTTCTGTCCTTTCGGCGGCAGGGCCGCCCGTATCCGTTAGAAGCTCAGGCCGCCCTCGCGGGCGCCGTCGGCGAGCGCCTTGACGCGCCCGTGATAGAGATAGGCACCGCGGTCGAACACCACGGCGGACACCCCAGCCTGCACTGCGCGCTCGGCGACGAGCTTGCCGACGGCGGTCGCCGCGGCCTGATCGGCACCGGTCTTCAGCGAAGACTTCAGGTCCTTCTCCAGTGACGAGGCACTCGCAACCGTCACGCCCTTCGCGTCGTCGATGATCTGCGCATAGATATGCTTCGACGAACGGAAGACGCTCAGCCGCGGACGCCCATTTGCCGCAGTGCGCAGGGCACGGCGGACACGCGCCTTGCGACGCTCCGTTGCATCCTTGAATTTGGCCATAGCCAGCTCCTTTTATCGGCGCGGTACCGGACGGACCCGCACCCCGGTAGACGGTGAGGCCCCGTATCCGGGGCCTCCGCCTTACTTCTTCTTGCCTTCCTTGCGGAAGATGAACTCGCCCTCGTAGCGGACGCCCTTGCCCTTGTAGGGCTCCGGACCACGATACTCGCGGATCTCGGCGGCGACCTGACCCACCTTCTGCTTGTCGATGCCGGAGATCAGGATCTCGGTCGGCTTCGGGGTCGCGATGGTGATGCCCTCGGGGACGGGATAGTTGACATCGTGGCTGAAGCCGAGAGCGAGGTTCAGCACCTTGCCCTGGGCCGCGGCACGATAGCCGACGCCGGTGATCTCGAGCTTCTTCTCGAAGCCCTTGGTCACGCCGACGGCGAGGTTGGCGACGCGGGTGCGAGCCATGCCCCACATGGAGCGGGCACGCTTGCCCTGGTCGCGCGGGTCGATCTTGATGACGTTGCCGTCGAGCTTCACGATGACGTCGTCCGGGCAGGTGAACGACAGCTCACCCTTGGGACCCTTCACCTTGACGGTCTGGCCGGACAGCTGGGCAGTGACGCCCTGCGGCAGGTCGACCGGCTTCTTACCGATACGAGACATTGGATGTCGTCCTTTGTCGAATGGGAGCTCTGCCAGGTCAGAAGACCGTGCAGAGCACCTCCCCGCCCACGTTCTGTTCACGTGCCTCGTGGTCCGCCATCACGCCCTTGGGGGTCGAGATGATGGTGATGCCGAGGCCGTTGGAGACGCGCGGCGTGTTGCCGACGCCGGCATAGACGCGGCGGCCAGGCTTCGACACACGGGCGATCTCACGGATGACCGGCTCACCGTCGAAATACTTGAGCTCGATCTCGAACTCCGAACGGCCGTTCGGGTGCGTGACGGTCATGTAGTCGCGGATGTAGCCTTCCGACTTGAGCACGTCGAGGACGCGGGCGCGCAGCTTCGAACCGGGCGTCAGGACGCGGGTCTTGCGGCGCATCTGCGCGTTGCGGATGCGGGTCAGCATATCGCCGAGCGGATCGTTGAGAGCCATGATCTGTCTCCTCTCACCAGCTCGACTTCACGAGGCCCGGAACGAGCCCCTTGTTGCCGAGGTCGCGCAGAGCCACGCGGCTCATGCCGAGCTTGCGGTAGAACGCCCGCGGACGGCCGGTCACCTCGCAACGGTTCTTGATGCGGACCTTGGCGCCATTGCGCGGCAGGCTCGCAAGCTTCACGGTGGCCGCGAAACGCTCTTCGATGGAGAGCGACTGGTCCATCACGGTCGCCTTCAGCGCAGCGCGCTTCTTGGCGTCCCGTGCGACCAGGGCACGGCGGCGGTTGTTCTTTTCGATGGAGCTCTTCTTCGCCATCGGATTCTCCTGGTTTCCGCGTCTGAGACGGGCTTCTAGCTTTGAGAAACCCGGCTCACTGCCGGAACGGGAAGTTGAAGGCCTTGAGGAGAGCGCGAGCTTCCTCGTCGGTCTTCGCGGTGGTGCACACGATGATGTCCATGCCCCACATCTGATCCACCTTGTCATAGGAGATCTCGGGGAACACGACATGCTCCTTCAGGCCCATGGCGAAGTTGCCACGGCCATCGAAGCTCTTCGGGTTCAGGCCGCGGAAGTCGCGGACGCGCGGCAGCGCGATCGTGACCAGGCGGTCCAGGAACTCGTACATGCGCTGCTTGCGCAGCGTGACCTTGCAGCCGAGCGGCATGTTCTCGCGAACCTTGAAGTTCGAGATGGCCTGCCGGGCCCGGGTGATGACCGGCTTCTGGCCGGTGATCAGGGCAAGGTCGGCCGCCGCAACGGAGGCCTTCTTGGAGTCGGCGGTGGACTCGCCGACGCCCATGTTGACCACGACCTTCTCGATCTGCGGGATCTCGAGCGGGTTCTTGTAGCCGAACTGGGTCACCAGCTGCTGCCGGATCACGCTGTCGTAATGCGCCTTGAGGCGCGGGGTGTAGGCCGCCTCAGCCATCGATGGTCTCCCCGGACTTCTTGGCCACGCGCACCTTGGTGCCGTCGGCGAGGATCTTGAAGCCGACGCGGGTCGGCTTGCCGGTCTTCGGATCGGCATAGGCCAGGTTGGACAGGTGGATCGGACCCTCTTTCGAGATGATCCCGCCTTCCGACGTCTGGCTCTGGCGCTGATGGCGCTTCACAATGTTGACGCCGCGGACGAGGGCGCGGCCCTCGGTCGGCATGACCTGGATGACCTCGCCGGTGCGACCCTTGTCGCGGCCAGCAAGGACGACAACCTTGTCACCCTTCTTGATCTTGGCGGCCATCACAGCACCTCCGGAGCCAGCGAGATGATCTTCATGTGGTTCTTGGCGCGCAGCTCGCGCGGAACCGGTCCGAAGATACGGGTGCCGATCGGCTCCTTCTGGTTGTTGATCAGCACGGCCGCATTGCGGTCGAAGCGGATCACCGAACCGTCCAGGCGACGGATGTCCTTCGCCGTGCGAACGACGACCGCCTTCATGACGTCGCCCTTCTTCACGCGGCCACGCGGAATCGCTTCCTTGACCGACACGACGATGATGTCGCCCACATGGGCGTAACGACGCTTCGCGCCGCCGAGCACCTTGATGCACATGACGCGGCGTGCGCCCGAATTGTCCGCCACGTCGAGATTGGTTTGCATCTGGATCATGACGCAACCTCTTCCTTTCGCGCCCGTCTCGGGTCTCCCCGACGGCGGCGCGCTGTTCTAACGATCACCGAGGGCTCACGCCTTCGGCAGCACGACCCAACGCTTCAGCTTCGAGAGAGGCTTGCCCTCCTCGATGCTCACCACGTCACCCACCTTGAAGGCGTTGCCTTCGTCATGGGCGTGATAGTTCTTGGTGCGGCGCACCGTCTTCTTGAGCAGCGGATGGGTGAAGCGACGCTCCACCTTCACCACGACCGTCTTGTCCTGCTTGTCGCTGACGACGATGCCCTCGAGCACACGCTTCGGCATATGCCCTCTCCTTACTTCTTCTCGGCGCGCTTCTGCGCGGCGACGGTCTTCACGCGGGCGATGTCGCGGCGCACCTGGCGGACGCGGGCGACGTTCTCCAGCTGGCCGGTGGCCTTCTGGAAGCGCAGGTTGAACTGCTCCTTCTTCAGCTCACCGAGCTGGCCCTCGAGCTCGTCGAGGGTCTTGGTCCGGATCTCTTCGGCCTTCATGACCCCTCTCCTCACTCGGCGATGCGCTGGACGAAGCGCGTCTTGATCGGCAGCTTGGCAGCCGCCAGCTCGAGCGCCTTCTTGGCGACGTCCAGGGGAACGCCGTCGAGCTCGAACATGATGCGGCCCGGAGCCACCTTGGCGGCCCAGTACTCGTTGCCGCCCTTGCCGGAGCCCATGCGGACCTCGGCAGGCTTCTTCGACACCGGGACGTCCGGGAAGATGCGGATCCAGACGCGGCCAGCGCGCTTCATTTCGCGCGTCATGGCACGGCGGGCGGCCTCGATCTGGCGCGCGGTAATGCGCTCCGGCTCGAGAGCCTTCAGGCCGAACTGGCCAAAGTTCAGGTCCGTGCCGCCCTTGGCAGCGCCGGAAATGCGCCCCTTGAACTGCTTGCGGAACTTGGTCTTCTTGGGCTGAAGCATGGTTCTAGACCTTCATCCTCACGCCGCGTCGCGGTCTTGACCGCGCGGACGGCGCGTCGAACCCTCGCCCTCGGACATCTTCTTGTCCTGGGCCATCGGGTCGTGCTCCATGATCTCGCCCTTGAAGATCCACACCTTCACGCCGCACGTCCCGTAGGTCGTGTAGGCCGTGCCGGTGCCGTAATCGACATCGGCGCGCAGGGTGTGCAGCGGCACGCGGCCTTCGCGATACCACTCGAGGCGGGCGATCTCGGCGCCGCCGAGGCGGCCCGAGCAGTTGATGCGGATGCCCTCGGCGCCGAGACGCATGGCGGACTGGACGGCCCGCTTCATGGCGCGGCGGAAGGCGACGCGACGCTCGAGCTGCTGGGCGATCGACTCGGCCACCAGGGTCGCGTCGGTCTCGGGCTTGCGGATCTCGACGATGTTGATGACGACTTCGGCGTCGGTCATCCGCGAGACGGCCTTCTTCAGCTTGTCGATGTCGGCGCCCTTCTTGCCGATCACGATGCCCGGGCGAGCCGAGTGAACCGTGACGCGGCACTTCCGGTGCGGACGCTCGATGACGATCTTCGAGACCGCCGCCTGCTTCAGCAGCTTCATCAGCTCACGGCGGATCTTGAGATCCTCGTGCAGGAGCTTGCTGTACTCGCCCTTGTTGGCGAACCAGCGGCTGTCCCAGGTGCGGTTGATGCCGAGGCGAAAACCGATCGGATTGATCTTCTGACCCATCGCTCTCTCCTCAGGCCTTGGCCGCCTCGACCTGACGAACGACGATCGTCAGGTGCGAGAAAGGCTTCTCGATCCGGGCGCCGCGGCCGCGGGCACGGGCATGGAAACGCTTCATCACGAAGGCCTTGCCGACATGGGCTTCGGCGACCACCAGGTCGTCGACGTCGAGATCATGGTTGTTCTCGGCGTTGGCGATGGCGCTCTCCAGGCACTTCTTGACGTCGCCGGCGATCCGCTTGCGCGAGAACTCCAGATCGGCGAGCGCCGTGTCGACCGGCTTACCGCGGATGAGCGCGGCAACCAGGTTCAGCTTGCGGGGCGAGACGCGCAGCATGCGCGCGACCGCCTTGGCCTCGTTGTCGCCGAGGGCGCGGGGTGTTGCGGGCTTACCCATGGCTCACTTCCGCTTCGCTTTTTTGTCGGCCGCATGGCCGTAGAAGGTGCGGGTCGGCGAGAACTCGCCGAACTTGTGGCCGACCATCTCCTCGGTGACCTGCACCGGGACATGCTTCTGACCGTTGTAGACGCCGAAGGTCAGTCCGACGAAATGCGGGAGGATCGTGGAGCGACGGCTCCAGATCTTGACGACATCGTGACGGCCCGACGAGCGGGCTGCCTCGGCCTTCTTCAGGAGGTATCCGTCGACGAACGGACCTTTCCAGACGGAACGTGCCATGACGGGCCTCTGTTACTTCTTCTTCGAATGACGGCTCGACACGATGAACTTGTCGGTCCGCTTGTTCGAACGAGTCTTCTTGCCCTTGGTCGGGAAGCCCCAGGGCGTGACGGGGTGACGGCCGCCCGAGGTACGGCCTTCGCCGCCGCCGTGCGGGTGGTCGATCGGGTTCATCGCGACGCCGCGGTTATGCGAGCGCCAGCCGAGCCAACGGTTACGACCGGCCTTGCCGATCGACACGTTCATGTGGTCCGGGTTCGACACCGCGCCGATCGAGGCGAAGCACCGGCCGTGGACGAGACGCTGCTCGCCAGAGTTCAGGCGAAGGATCACGTAGCCCTCGTCGCGACCGACGATCTGGGCGTAGGTGCCGGCCGAACGGGCGACCGCGCCGCCCTTGCCGATCTTCAGCTCCACGTTGTGGACGATGGTGCCCACCGGGATGTTGGCGATCGGCATGGCGTTGCCGGGCTTCACGTCGGCGCTCTCGGCGGCGACGACGCTGTCACCCACGGCCAGGCGCTGCGGCGCCAGGATGTAGGAGAGCTCGCCATCGACGTACTTGATGAGCGCGATGAAGGCCGAGCGGTTCGGATCGTACTCGATCCGCTCCACGGTGGCGGCAACGTCGAGCTTGCGACGCTTGAAGTCGACGAGACGGTAGGAGCGCTTGTGGCCACCGCCGCGGAAGCGGGAGGTGACGCGGCCGAGGTTGTTACGGCCGCCCGTGGACGACTTGCCCTCGGTGAGCGTCTTGACCGGCTTGCCCTTGTAGAGGTCGGAACGGTCGACCAGGACGAGCTGACGAAGGCCCGGCGTGATCGGCTTGAAGGTCTTGAGTGCCATGGTTTACCCCTCGCCTCACAGACCGGTCGTGATGTCGATGGAGTGGCCCTCGGCGAGGGTCACGATCGCTTTCTTCACGTCCGACCGACGGCCGAGAACGCCCTTGAAACGCTTGGTCTTGCCCTTCTGGACGAGGGTGTTGACGCTCTTGACCTTGACGTCGAAGAGCTTCTCCACCGCCGCCTTGATCTGCGGCTTGGTGGCGTCCGCCGAGACCTTGAAGACGACCTGGTTATGCTCCGCAACCACCGAGCCCTTCTCGGTGATCAGCGGCGCCTTGATGACGTCGTAGTGACGCGGATCGACCGTGCTCATTTGAAGCGCGCCTCCAGTGCGTCGACGGCCGCCTTGGTCAGGACCAGGGTGTTCCGGCGCATGATGTCGTAGACGTTGATGCCCTGGATCGGGAGGACATCGACGAGCGGGATGTTGCGGGCCGCGAGGGCGAAGTTCTTGTCGACCTCGGCGCCGTCGATGACCAGCACGCTCTTGAAGCCGAGCTTCTCGAACTGCGCCTTCAGCGACTTGGTCTTGGCCGCCTCGGTGGAGGCCTTCTCGAGCACCACGATGGAGCCGGCCTTCACCTTGGCGGAGAGGGCATGCTTCAGGCCGAGGGCGCGGACCTTCTTCGGCAGATCGTGCTCATGCGAGCGCGGGGTCGGACCGAAGGAGCGGCCGCCGCCACGGAAGAGGTTGGCACGAGCCGAGGAGTGACGGGCGGAACCCGTGCCCTTCTGCTTGTACATTTTCTTGCCGGTGCGATGGATCTCGGCGCGGTTCTTGACGTCGTGGGTGCCGGCGCGGCGCTTGGCGAGCTGCCAGCGCACCACGCGGTGCAGGATGTCAGCGCGGGGCTCCAGGCCGAAGATCTCGTCGGAGAGATCCACGGAACCGGCGTCGGCGCCGTCGAGGGTCTTGATGGTCAGTTTCATGTTCAACCCTCCGAAGTCTCGGCGGCGGCCGGAGCAGCCTCGGCGCCCGGCAGCTTGAAGCTACCCGGCAGCGGCGCGTCCTTCGGCAGCGGCTTCTTCACCGCGTCGCGGACGAGGATCCAGCCACCCTTCGAACCGGGGACGGCACCCTCGACCATGATCACGCCGCGCTCGACGTCGGTACGGACGACCTTGAGGTTCTGCGTGGTGACGCGGACGACGCCCATGTGGCCGGCCATGCGCTTGTTCTTGAACACCTTGCCGGGGTCCTGACGGTTACCCGTCGAACCATGCGAGCGGTGCGAGACCGAGACGCCGTGGGTGGCACGCAGACCGCCGAAGTTGTGACGCTTCATGGCGCCGGCGAAGCCCTTACCCTGGCTGGTGCCGGTGACGTCGACGAACTGGCCGGCGACGAAATGGTCGGCGGCGAAGCGGGCACCCACCGGGACCACGCCCTTGTCGTCGACACGGAACTCGACGATCTCGTGCTTCGGCTCGACCTTGGCGATGGCGAAGTGGCCACGCTGCGCCTTGGTCGTGTTCTTGACCTTGGCAAGGCCGGCGCCGAGCTGCAGGGCGGTGTACCCATCCTTCTCGGCCGTGCGGTGGGCGACGACCTGGCAGTCGTCGAGCAGAAGCACCGTCACGGGGACGTGCTCACCACCGTCGTTGAAGATGCGGGTCATCCCCATCTTCTTGGCAATCACACCGGAACGCATCGCGCGCATTCCTCGTTTTGGGGTCATCCGCGCCCGACATGGCGGACCGGAGAGGACCCGGGTTCAACTTGAGGTGCACCTTGCGGGGCACCCGGACACTTCGCGAAAGGCCGTCATCGGCCTGTCGCAAGACTCAGAGTTTGATCTCGACGTCGACACCAGCGGCCAGGTCGAGCTTCATCAGCGCGTCCACGGTCTGCGGGGTCGGGTCCACGATGTCGAGAAGCCGCTTATGGGTGCGGATCTCGAACTGCTCGCGCGACTTCTTGTCGATGTGCGGCGAGCGGTTCACCGTGAACTTCTCGATCCGCGTCGGCAGCGGAATCGGCCCGCGGACCTGAGCACCGGTGCGCTTCGCCGTGTTGACGATCTCGCGCGTCGAGGTGTCCAGGACCCGATGGTCGAACGCCTTGAGGCGGATCCGGATGTTCTGGTTCATGGGTTCGCCCCTTCAAAGGCAAAGCGACAGAGGACGCACGGTTTCCCGCGCGTCCTCGGGATAACGGATCACTCGATGATGGAGGCGACGACGCCGGCGCCGACGGTGCGGCCGCCCTCGCGGATGGCGAAGCGCAGCTTCTCCTCCATGGCGATCGGCACGATCAGGCTCACCGTCATGGCGATGTTGTCGCCCGGCATCACCATCTCCGTGCCCTCGGGCAGCGTCACGATGCCGGTCACGTCGGTGGTGCGGAAGTAGAACTGCGGACGATAGTTGGTGAAGAACGGCGTGTGGCGACCGCCCTCCTCCTTCGTCAGGATGTAGGCCTCGGCCTTGAACTTCGTGTGCGGCTTCACCGAGCCCGGCTTGCACAGCACCTGGCCGCGCTCGACGTCCTCACGCTTCGTGCCGCGCAGCAGCGCGCCGATGTTGTCGCCAGCCTGGCCCTGATCGAGCAGCTTGCGGAACATCTCGACGCCCGTGACCGTGGTCTTCTGGGTGTCGCGGATGCCGACGATCTCGATTTCCTCGCCGACCTTCACGATGCCGCGCTCGACACGGCCGGTCACGACGGTGCCGCGGCCCGAGATCGAGAACACGTCCTCGACCGGCATCAGGAAGGGCTGGTCGATCGGGCGCTCCGGCTGCGGGATGTAGCTGTCCACCGACTCCATCAGCTTCAGGATGGCGTCGCGGCCGATCTCCGGCTGGCGATCCTCGAGGGCGCACAGGGCCGAACCCTTGGTGATCGGGATGTCGTCGCCCGGGAACTCGTACTTCGACAGCAGCTCGCGAACCTCGAGCTCGACGAGCTCGAGAAGCTCGGCGTCGTCGACCATGTCGACCTTGTTCATGAACACGACCAGCGCCGGAACGCCGACCTGGCGGGCGAGCAGGATGTGCTCGCGGGTCTGCGGCATCGGGCCGTCAGCGGCCGACACGACCAGGATCGCGCCGTCCATCTGGGCAGCGCCGGTGATCATGTTCTTCACGTAGTCGGCGTGGCCGGGGCAGTCGACGTGGGCGTAGTGGCGGTTCTTCGTCTCGTACTCGACGTGCGCCGTCGAGATCGTGATGCCGCGCGCCTTCTCTTCCGGCGCCTTGTCGATCTGGTCATAGGCCGTGAAGGTCGCGCCGCCGGTCTCGGCCAGAACCTTCGTGATCGCCGCCGTCAGCGACGTCTTGCCATGGTCGACGTGACCAATCGTGCCGATGTTGCAATGCGGCTTCGTGCGTTCGAACTTTTCCTTGGCCATGGTGGCCTCCTTCGATGTTCGCCCCGCCCAAGGATCGTTGAACGACCCGGTCGGGCAGATGGACAATTAGGCGTATTTGGCCTGGACTTCGGCGGCGACGTTGGACGGCGCCTGCTCGTAGTGGCTGAACTGCATGGTGTAGCTGGCGCGACCCTGGCTGAACGAGCGCAGCTGGTTGACGTAGCCGAACATGTTCATCAGCGGCACCTTGGCCTGGATGACGTTGGCGTTGCCGCGCATGTCCTGGCCCTGGATCTGGCCACGGCGGGAGTTGAGGTCGCCGATGACCGAGCCGGTGTACTCCTCGGGGGTGACGACCTCGACCGACATGATCGGCTCGAGCAGCACCGAACCGCACTTCTGCAGCGCCTCGCGCATGGCGGCGCGGGAGGCGATTTCGAAGGCGAGGACCGAGGAGTCGACGTCGTGGTAGGCGCCGTCGATCAGGGTCGTCTTGACGTCGACCACAGGGAAGCCGGCGATGATGCCCGCGCCCATGACCGAGTCGATGCCCTTCTCGACGCCCGGGATGTACTCCTTCGGAACGGCGCCGCCGACGATCTTCGACTCGAAGGCGTTGCCGGCACCCGGCTCATTCGGCTCGACGATGATCTTGATCTTCGCGAACTGGCCGGTACCGCCGGTCTGCTTCTTGTGGGTGTAGTCGATCTCGGCGCGCTTGGTGATCTTCTCGCGGAAGGCCACCTCGGGAGCGCCGACCGTGACGTCGACCTTGTGGGTGCGGCGCAGGATGTCGACCTTGATGTCGAGATGGAGCTCGCCCATGCCCTTGATGCGGGTCTGGCCGGACTCGGTGTCGGTGGAGACGCGGAAGGACGGGTCCTCGCCGGCGAGCTTCATCAGCGCCAGCGCCATCTTCTCCTGGTCGGCCTTCGTCTTCGGCTCGATCGCCATTTCGATGACCGGCTCGGGGAACTCCATGCGCTCCAGGATGACCGGCTTCTGCGGATCGCAGAGCGTGTCACCGGTGCGGGTGTCCTTCAGGCCGACGAGGGCGACGATGTCACCGGCATAGGCTTCGGAGATTTCCTCGCGGTTGTTGGCGTGCATGAGAACCATGCGGCCGACGCGCTCGTTCTTCTCGCGGGTCGAGTTGAGGAGGGCCATGCCCTTCTCGAGCTTGCCGGAATAGATGCGGCAGAAGGTCAGGACGCCGTACTGGTCGTCCATGATCTTGAAGCCGAGGAGCGACAGCGGCTCGGAGTCCGACGACTTGCGCTCGGTCTCGGCCTCGGTCTTCGGGTCGATGCCCTTGATGGCCGGGACGTCGACGGGCGACGGCAGGTAGTCGACCACGGCGTCGAGGAGCGTCTGGACGCCCTTGTTCTTGAAGGCCGAGCCGCAGAGGACGGGGAAGAAGGCGGAGGTGAGGACGGCCTTGCGGATGAGGCGCTTCAGCGTGTCCTCGTCGGGCTCGTTGCCCTCGAGATAGGCCTCCATGGCGGTGTCGTCGAGCTCGACGGCGGCCTCGACCAGCTCAGCGCGGTACTGGGCGGCCTTCTCCTTGAGATCGTCGGGGATCTCGAGGTTGGCGTCGAAGTCGGCGCCGAGGGACTCGCCGGACCAGACGACGGCCTTCATGCGAACAAGGTCGATCACGCCCTTGAAGGTGTTCTCGGCGCCGATCGGCAACTGGATGGCGACGGGCTTGGCACCGAGGCGCTTCTTGATGTCCTCGAGGCACATGTAGAAGTCAGCGCCGGTCTTATCCATCTTGTTGGCGAAGACGATGCGCGGAACCTTGTACTTGTCGCCCTGGCGCCAGACGGTCTCGGTCTGCGGCTCGACGCCCTGGTTGGAGTCGAGGACGCAGACGGCGCCGTCGAGCACGCGGAGCGAACGCTCGACCTCGATGGTGAAGTCGACGTGGCCGGGGGTGTCGATGATGTTCAGGCGCTTGCCGCGCCACTGGGCGGTCGTCGCGGCGGACGTGATGGTGATGCCGCGCTCCTGCTCCTGCTCCATGAAGTCCATCGTGGCGGCGCCGTCATGGACTTCGCCGATCTTATGGGACTTGCCGGTGTAGTAGAGGATCCGCTCGGTCGTCGTCGTCTTGCCCGCATCGATGTGGGCCATGATGCCGAAGTTGCGGTAGTCCTCGATCGCGTGAGTGCGCGGCATGATCTTGGTTCCTTCGGTTCCGGATGAACCGTGTCGGTGTCGTTACCAGCGGTAATGCGAGAAGGCGCGGTTGGCTTCCGCCATCTTGTGGGTGTCTTCGCGCTTCTTCACCGCGTTGCCGCGGTTGTTGGCGGCGTCCAGCAGCTCGGAGGAGAGCTTGTCCACCATGGTCTTGTCGTTGCGGGCGCGGGCCGCCTGGATGAGCCAGCGGATGGCGAGCGCCTGGCGACGGTCAGGACGAACCTCGACCGGAACCTGGTAGGTGGCGCCGCCGACGCGGCGGGAGCGGACCTCGATCGCCGGCATGACGTTCTCGAGGGCCGACTGGAAGACGCCCAGCGGGTCGGTCTTGGCCTTGGACTCGATCTGGTCGAAGGCACCATAGACGATCTGCTCAGCGACCGACTTCTTGCCTTCGTACATGACCGAATTCATGAACTTGGCCAGCACGACATTGCCGTACTTCGCGTCCGGAATGACTTCCCGCTTTTCGGCCCGATGACGACGAGACATCGCTCTCTCCGTTGATCCTGAAAGCCGCCGGCCGCTCCGATCCGGCGCCTACGCGCCTCGACCTGGAGCGGCCGGCGGAAACAACTGTTACTTCGGCCGCTTGGCGCCGTACTTGGAACGGCGCTGCTTGCGGTTCTTGACGCCCTGCGTGTCGAGAACGCCGCGCAGGATGTGGTAGCGGACGCCCGGAAGGTCCTTCACGCGGCCGCCGCGGATCATGACCACCGAGTGCTCCTGGAGGTTATGACCCTCACCCGGAATGTAACCGATGACCTCGAAGCCGTTGGTGAGACGCACCTTGGCGACCTTGCGGAGCGCCGAGTTCGGCTTCTTCGGGGTCGTCGTGTAGACGCGTGTGCACACGCCGCGCTTCTGCGGGCAGCCCTCCATGTGGCGGGACTTCTCGCGGTAGGTGCGCGGCTGACGCGGCTTGCGGATCAGCTGGTTGACTGTCGGCATCGGCGGCCTTGTCCTTGAACCAATGAGACCCGGTTGCCCGGAACTCGTGAAAAGCGTGGCTTTGCCTGCCCCGTCACCGGAACAGGCAACCGGGCGCTCGGTTTGCCCCGGAGGACAAACTGCGCCCGGCGAAAACAGAGGATCTCCGCCCGTAAGGCCGGGGATCGTGCATTTCGATCTGACTGGCGTCAGGCGATGCAGTCTCGGTTTGCTTCGATCGGATCAGGCCTTGAGGCCGTTCCCAGGACCGGGTGTGCAACCGACGTACATCGGAAGTTGGGCGGCAATACACGCTGACTCGCGGCCCGTCAAGCGCAACCGTCGCGCGGAGGCCGGTTGGACCGGATGTTTCATCCTACCGGCGCAACGCGACAGAAACATTCGCCCCTCATCCCGTCATCGTCCGACAGTGTCGGCGTCCTATTGGGAAAGACATGGCGGCCCGGCGCGGCGGCCATCCCTTTAGCCACTTGCCCGGGGGTCGGGGAATCGGACTAAGCGCGAGCTGGGTGCCGCTTTTGGGGGATCGTTGGCGAGACGCTGCGCGATCCGGGGGCGACATTCATTCGAAGCGGCCGTCCGCCACGCCAGGGTGCCCACCGCACCGCCGTGAGCGGAACCACGCGGTCAACATGAAGAGGAAGAAGACCATGGCGTTCAGGAACGTCGTTTTCGCCGCCCTCGCGGCGTTCACCCTCGCCGGCGCCGCCGCGCCCGCGACCGCCCAGACTGACCGCGACGGCCAGCAGCGCTGGATCAACATCGTCAACCGTTCCGGCGTGACGATCCGCGAGTTCTACATGACCGACGTCGACACCCGCGGCTGGGGTGACGATCGCCTCGGCCAGGAGGTGGTGGAGCCCGGCGACTCGCTGCGCGTCGTCCCCACCCCGCGCCAGCGTGCCCGCGGCTACTGCCAGTTCGACATGAAGGTGGTCTTCGCCAATGACCGCACGGTGGAGCGCCGCGGCGTCAACCTGTGCTCGACGACCAACCTCGTCTGCACCTCGACCGGCTCCTGCCGGACCAACTGATCGACGAGGCGCTCGCCGCTTCTGCAAGGCCGCCCCTCACCGGGCGGCCTTTTGCATGCAGTCATTCTTCACGCGATGACCCTGCCCGTCCGCTTCGGCAATTGCGGCGAAACCGTGATGCTGCCATACCTTGCTGGCCGACTGACGCATCGTCACGTGAATGAACCGGCTACCCGGTGATCCTCGCGGCGTTCCGCCCCGACGCATTCCCCATCTGCGCGGGCAAGAGCTTCGCGCCGCCACGAGGACAAGACCATGACCACGCGCCTTCTCGCCACGGCCGCTGCCGCGCTGATGGCCTCCTGCCTCTCCATTGCCCCGGTCGCCCAGGCCCAGACCGATCGCGACGGCCAGCAGCGCTGGATCAACATCGTCAACCGCACCAACGTGACGATCCGCGAGTTCTACATGACCGACGTCGACACCCGCGGCTGGGGCGATGACCGGCTCGGCCAGAACGTCGTGGAGCCCGGCCAGGCGCTGCGTGTCGTGCCGACCCCGCGCCAGCGCTCGCGCGGCTATTGCCAGTTCGACATGAAGATCGTCTTCGAGAACGAGCGCACGGTGGAGCGTCGCGGCGTGAACCTCTGCTCGACCAGCAACCTCGTCTGCAACTCGACGAGCTCCTGCTCCGCCAACTGAGGCTAGGCTTCCCATCGCATGCAAAAGGGCCGCCCGCGAGGGCGGCCCTTTCTTGTTGGGACCGATGCGGCAAGGGGCCGACCAGCCCCCTGCCCTGTCCGCAGCCTCAGGGCTGCGGCGCCTCGATGGCGGCCACCTCGGCGGGAGCGCCGGCCGGCGTCGCCGCGGCCTTCTGCTTCTCGTCGAGGATGAGATCGTCGCGCTTTAGCGCGATCTCGCGGATGCGGTTGATCATGGCGCCGGTGCCCGCCGGGATGAGGCGGCCGACGATGACGTTCTCCTTCAGGCCCTCGAGCGTATCCGACTTGCCGTTGACGGCGGCCTCGGTGAGCACGCGGGTGGTCTCCTGGAAGGAGGCCGCGGAGATGAACGACCGGGTCTGCAGCGAGGCCTTGGTGATGCCGAGCAGAACCGGCGTGCCGGTGGCCGGCCGCTTGTTCTTGTCGTCGGCGATCGCCGCATTGGCCTCTTCCATCTCGGACGCGTCCACCTGGTCGCCCTGGATGAGGTCGGTGTCACCGGGATCGGTGATCTCGACCTTCTGGAGCATCTGGCGAACGATGACCTCGATGTGCTTGTCGTTGATGACGACGCCCTGCAGTCGGTAGACCTCCTGGATCTCGTTGACGAGGTAGGCAGCAAGCTCCTCCACGCCCTTGATCGCCAGGATGTCGTGCGGCGCCGGGTTGCCGTCGACGATGAAGTCGCCCTTCTGCACCTCGTCCCCGTCCTGCAGATGGATGTGCTTGCCCTTCGGGATCAGGTACTCGACCGGATCCTGCTCGGCCTCGAAGGGCTCGATCGTCAGGCGACGCTTCTGCTTGTAGTCCTTGCCGAAGCGGACCACGCCGGAGATCTCGGCGATGATCGCTGCATCCTTCGGACGACGCGCTTCGAAGAGCTCGGCGACGCGCGGCAGACCGCCGGTGATGTCGCGGGTCTTGGCGCTTTCCAGCGGGATACGGGCGATGACGTCGCCGGCATGGATACGGGCACCGGGCTCGAAGCCGATGATCGCGTCCACCGCCAGAGCGTAGCGGGCGTCCGTGCCGCGCGGCAGCTTCTGCAGCTTGCCGTTGGAGTCTCGGATGACCAGCGACGGCTTGAGATCGGCCGAACGGGTCGAGGTGCGCCAGTCGGTGACGACACGCTTGGTGAAGCCGGTGGCCTCGTCGGTGGTCTCCGCGAGGGACTGGCCGTCGACCAGGTCCTCGAAGCCCAGCACACCGTCGATCTCAGAGATGATCGGACGGGTGTAGGGGTCCCACTCGGCGATGCGCTGGCCGCGCTTCACCTTGGTGCCCTCGTCGACGCGCAGCTTGGCGCCGTACTGGATACGGTGCGTGGCGCGCTCGGTGCCGTCCGCATCGACGATGATGACGGCCATGTTGCGGCCCATCGCGATGAGTTCGCCATCCGAGTTCTTCACGATCGAGCGGTTGCGGATCTTGATCGTGCCCTCGAAGGTCGCCTCGATGAACGAGGTGTCGACCACCTGGGCAGCGCCGCCGATGTGGAAGGTGCGCATGGTGAGCTGGGTGCCCGGCTCGCCGATGGACTGCGCGGCGATGACGCCGACCGCTTCGCCGATATTGACCGGCGTGCCGCGGGCGAGGTCACGGCCATAGCACTGGCCGCAGACGCCGACCTTGGTCTCGCAGGTGAGCACCGAGCGGATCTTGACCTCCTGGATGCCGGCGGCGGTGATCGCCTCCACGTCCTTCTCCAGGATCATCTCGCCGGCCTCCACCAGCACCTTGCCCGAGGACGGGTCGGTGACGGTGACGGCAGCCGAGCGGCCGAGGATGCGCTGGCCGAGGGTCGCGACGACCTGGCCGGCATCGACGATGGCGCGCATACCGATGCCCTTCTCGGTATGGCAGTCCTTCTCGGTGATGATGCAGTCCTGAGCGACGTCGACGAGACGGCGGGTCAGGTAGCCCGAGTTGGCGGTCTTCAGCGCGGTGTCAGCCAGGCCCTTGCGGGCGCCGTGGGTGGAGTTGAAGTACTCCATCACCGACAGGCCTTCCTTGAAGTTCGAGATGATCGGCGTCTCGATGATCTCGCCCGAGGGCTTGGCCATGAGGCCGCGCATCGCGGCGAGCTGGCGCATCTGGGTGGGCGAACCACGCGCACCGGAATGCGACATCATGTAGATGGAGTTGATCGGCCGGTCGCGGCCGGTCTCGTCCTTCTTCACCGAGGAGATGCGACCCATCATCTCCTGCGCCAGGCGGTCCGAGCATTTGGCCCAGGCGTCGACGACCTTGTTGTACTTCTCACCATAGGTGATGAGGCCGTCGAGGTACTGCTGCTCGTAGTCCTTGGTGAGCGTGCGGGTCTCCTCGACGATGGACCACTTGTTGTCCGGGACGACCATGTCGTCCTTGCCGAAGGAAATGCCGGCCTTGTAGGCGTGGTAGAAGCCCAGCGCCATGATCCGGTCGCAGAAGATCACCGACTCCTTCTGGCCGCAGAAGCGGTAGACGGTGTCGATCATCGCGGAGATCTCCTTCTTCGTCATCAGCTTGTTGGCGACGTCGAAGGGGATCTTGGTGGACTTCGGCAGGAGCTGGCCGAGCAGGACGCGGCCGGGCGTGGTGTCGTAGATCCGGCGGACATGGTTGCCGTCGGCGTCCAGGCCCTCCCAGCGATACTTGATCTTGGTGTGGAGCGTGACGACCTTGTTCGACAGGGCGTGCTCGAGCTCGCCGACATTGGCGAAGGCCTTGCCCTGGCCGGGCATGCCGTCCGACATCAGCGAGACATAGTAGAGGCCGAGCACGATGTCCTGCGAGGGCACGATGATCGGCGCGCCGTTCGCGGGATGCAGGATGTTGTTGGTCGACATCATCAGCACGCGGGCTTCCAGCTGGGCTTCCAGCGAGAGCGGCACGTGGACGGCCATCTGGTCACCGTCGAAGTCAGCGTTGAAGGCCGAGCAGACGAGCGGGTGCAGCTGGATGGCCTTGCCCTCGATGAGGACCGGCTCGAAGGCCTGGATGCCGAGGCGGTGCAGCGTCGGGGCGCGGTTCAGCAGCACCGGATGCTCGCGGATGACCTCGTCCAGGATGTCCCAGACCTCCGGACGCTCCTTCTCGACCAGCTTCTTGGCCTGCTTGACGGTGGCCGAGAGGCCCTTGGCGTCGAGGCGGGCGTAGATGAAGGGCTTGAACAGCTCCAGCGCCATCTTCTTCGGCAGGCCGCACTGGTGCAGCTTCATTTCCGGACCGACGACGATGACCGAACGGCCGGAATAGTCGACGCGCTTGCCGAGCAGGTTCTGGCGGAAGCGGCCCTGCTTGCCCTTCAGCATGTCGGCGAGCGACTTCAGCGGACGCTTGTTGGCGCCGGTGATGACGCGGCCGCGGCGGCCGTTGTCGAACAGAGCGTCGACGGCCTCCTGAAGCATGCGCTTCTCGTTGCGGATGATGATGTCCGGCGCGCGCAGCTCGATCAGCCGCTTCAGGCGGTTGTTGCGGTTGATGACGCGGCGGTAGAGGTCGTTGAGGTCGGAGGTGGCGAAGCGGCCGCCGTCCAGGGGCACGAGCGGACGCAGGTCCGGCGGGATGACCGGGACGACCGTCATGATCATCCATTCCGGCTTGTTGCCGGACTGGATGAACGCCTCGATGATCTTCAGGCGCTTGGCGAGCTTCTTCGGCTTCAGCTCGGTGGTCGCCTCGGCGATCTCCTTGCGGGTGTCGGCAGCGAGCTTCTCGAGGTCGAGGGCGCGCAGCAGCTCACGGATGGCCTCGGCGCCGATGAGGGCGGTGAAGCTGTCGTCGCCGTACTCGTCCTGGGCGCGGATATAGTCCTCTTCCGACAGGAGCTGACGCTCCTTCAGCGGGGTGAGGCCCGGCTCGATGACGCAGTAATATTCGAAGTAGAGGATGCGCTCGAGGTCCTTGAGCGGCATGTCGAGCAGCAGGCCGATGCGGCTCGGCAGCGACTTCAGGAACCAGATGTGGGCGACGGGAGCGGCGAGCTCGATATGGCCCATGCGCTCGCGGCGCACGCGCGAGAGGGTGACCTCGACGCCGCACTTCTCGCAGATGATGCCCTTGTACTTCATGCGCTTGTACTTGCCGCACAAGCACTCGTAGTCCTTGATGGGGCCGAAGATGCGCGCGCAGAACAGGCCGTCACGCTCGGGCTTGAACGTGCGGTAGTTGATCGTCTCCGGCTTCTTGATCTCGCCGAACGACCAGGAGAGGATCTTCTCGGGGCTCGCGATCGAGATCTTGATCTGATCGAACGTCGCCGGCTGCGTGGTCGGATTGAAGAGATTTGCGATCTCTTGGTTCATCGCCGTCTCCTAAGCCCGGTGTCCCGGGGGGAAATTCGGGGCCGGAACGTGATCCCGGCCAATGAAAGCGTCAGGTGGGTGGCGGGGGCGAACAGCGCCCCCGCGCGGCGCGGCCTTACTCGGCGGCCGGCTGACCCACGTCGTCGTCGGCGCGAACCGGCTTCGAGGAGGCGAGCTCCACGTTGAGGCCGAGCGAGCGCATTTCCTTGACGAGCACGTTGAAGCTCTCGGGAATGCCGGCCTCGAAGGTGTCGTCGCCGCGGACGATCGCCTCGTAGACCTTGGTACGGCCGGCCACGTCGTCCGACTTCACCGTCAGCATCTCCTGCAGCGTGTAGGCGGCACCATAGGCCTCAAGCGCCCAGACCTCCATTTCGCCGAAGCGCTGGCCACCGAACTGCGCCTTGCCGCCCAGCGGCTGCTGGGTGACGAGCGAGTACGGGCCGATGGAGCGGGCGTGGATCTTGTCGTCCACGAGGTGGTGCAGCTTCAGCATGTAGATGTAGCCGACCGTGACGTTCCGATCGAAGGGCTCGCCGGTCTTGCCGTCATAGAGCGTTACCTGACCGGAATGGTTCAGGCCCGCCATGTCCAGCATCTGCTCGATGTCGGCTTCCTTGGCGCCGTCGAAGACGGGCGTGGCGAAGTGGATGCCACGACGCGTGTTGCGCGCGAGTTCGGCGAGGTTGGCCTCGTCGAGGGAGGCGACCTGCGGATCGTCCCCGAAGACCTTCGAGAAGGCCTGCTTCAGCGGCTTCACGTCCTTCGACTTCATGTAGGCGTCGTAGGCCTCGCCCACCATCCGGCCGAGGCCGGCGGCAGCCCAACCCAAATGGGTCTCGAGGATCTGACCGACGTTCATGCGGCTCGGCACGCCCAGCGGGTTGAGCACGATGTCCGCATGGGTGCCGTCGGCGAGGAACGGCATGTCCTCGATCGGCACGATGCGGGACACGACGCCCTTGTTGCCGTGACGGCCGGCCATCTTGTCGCCCGGCTGGATCTTGCGCTTCACGGCGATGAAGACCTTGACCATCTTCATCACGCCCGGCGGCAGCTCGTCGCCACGCTGCAGCTTCTCGACCTTGTCCAGGAAGCGCTGCTCGAGGCGGCGCTTGGACTCGTCGTACTGCTTCCGCATGGCCTCGATCTCGGCCATCAGGGCATCGTCGCCGATGCCGAAGGCCCACCACTGGCCACGCGGATACTCGGCGAGGGTATCGCGGGTGAGCACCGTGTCCTTCTTGAACGCCTTGGGGCCGGAGATGGCGGTCTTGCCCTCCAGCATCTCGGCGAGGCGGCCGTAGACGTTGCGGTCGAGGATCGCCTGCTCGTCGTCGCGGTCCTTGGCGAGACGCTCGATCTCCTCGCGCTCGATCGCCATGGCGCGCTCGTCCTTGTCGACGCCGTGACGGTTGAACACGCGGACCTCGACGATGGTGCCGGTGACGCCCGGGGGCACGCGCAGCGAGGTGTCGCGCACGTCGGAAGCCTTCTCGCCGAAGATGGCGCGCAGCAGCTTCTCTTCCGGGGTCATCGGGCTCTCGCCCTTCGGCGTGATCTTGCCGACGAGGATGTCACCCGCCTGCACTTCCGCGCCGATATAGACGATGCCGGCCTCGTCGAGGTTCTTCAGCGCCTCTTCCGACACGTTCGGAATGTCGCGCGTGATCTCCTCCGGACCCAGCTTGGTGTCGCGGGCTGAGACCTCGAACTCCTCGATATGGATGGAGGTGAACACGTCCTCCTTCACGATCCGCTCGGAGAGTAGGATGGAGTCCTCGAAGTTGTAGCCGTTCCACGGCATGAAGGCGACGAGCACGTTGCGGCCGAGGGCGAGATCGCCCAGGTCCGTCGACGGGCCGTCGGCGATGATCTCGCCCTTCTTGACCATGTCGCCGACACGCACCAGCGGACGCTGGTTGATGCAGGTCGACTGGTTGGACCGCTGGAACTTCATCAGGCGGTAGATGTCGACGCCCGACTTGGTCGGATCGAGATCTTCCGTCGCGCGGATAACGATACGGGTGGCGTCCACCTGGTCGACGACGCCGGTGCGGCGGGCGGCGATGGCGGCGCCCGAGTCACGGGCGACGATCGGCTCCATGCCGGTGCCGACGAAGGGCGCATCGGCCTTCACCAGCGGCACGGCCTGGCGCTGCATGTTCGAGCCCATGAGCGCGCGGTTGGCGTCGTCGTTCTCGAGGAACGGGATGAGCGCCGCGGCGACCGAGACGAGCTGCTTCGGCGACACGTCCATGAAGTCGACGCGATCGACCGGGAGGAGCAGGGTTTCACCCGCCTGGCGGCAGATCACGAGGTCTTCCATGAACTTGCCGGTCTTGTCGATCGGCGCGTTCGCCTGGGCGACCGAGTACTTCCCCTCCTCCATGGCGGACAGATAGATCACCTCGTCGGTGACCCGGCCGTCGCGCACCTTGCGGTAGGGCGTCTCGATGAAGCCGTACTTGTTGACGCGGGCGAAGGTCGCCAGCGAGTTGATGAGACCGATGTTCGGGCCTTCCGGCGTTTCGATCGGGCAGATACGGCCGTAATGCGTCGGATGGACGTCGCGGACCTCGAAGCCGGCGCGCTCGCGCGACAGACCGCCCGGGCCAAGCGCCGAGAGGCGGCGCTTGTGGGTGATCTCGGAGAGCGGGTTGGTCTGGTCCATGAACTGCGAGAGCTGCGAGGAGCCGAAGAACTCGCGCACGGCGGCAGCCGCCGGCTTGGCGTTGATCAGGTCCTGCGGCATGACCGTGTCGATCTCGACAGAGGACATGCGCTCCTTGATGGCGCGCTCCATGCGGAGCAGGCCGACGCGGTACTGGTTCTCCATCAGCTCGCCGACCGAGCGGACGCGGCGGTTGCCGAGATGGTCGATGTCGTCGATCTCGCCCTTGCCGTCACGCAGCTCGACGAGGGTCTTCACCACGGCGAGGATGTCGTCCTTGCGCAGGATGCGCACGGTGTCCTCGGCGGTGAGGTCGAGGCGCATGTTCATCTTCACGCGGCCGACGGCCGAGAGGTCGTAGCGCTCGGAATCGAAGAACAGCGAGTGGAACATCGCCTCGGCCGTCTCGACGGTCGGCGGCTCGCCCGGACGCATCACGCGGTAGATGTCGAACAGCGCGTCCTCACGCGTCATGTTCTTGTCGGCCGACAGGGTGTTGCGGATGTAGGCGCCGATGGTGACGTGGTCGATGTCGAGGATCGGAATCTCCTCGTAGCCCTCGCCCACGAGCAGCTTCAGCATCTTCTCGGTGATTTCCTCGCCGGCCTCGGCGTAGATCTCACCGGTCTTCATGTTGACCATGTCCTCGGCGAGGTACCGGCCGGCGAGCTCCTCGGTGGAGAGGCGCAGCGCCTTCAGGCCCTTGTCGGCGAGCTTGCGGGCATCGCGGACCGACAGCTTCTTGCCGGCCTCGAGGACGACCTCGCCGGAATCGGCGTCGATCAGGTCATTGGTGGCCTTGAAGCCGCGCATGCGCGAGGCGTCGTAGGGAACGCGCCAGCCATCCTTCTTGTCCTTCGTCACCGCGATGCGGTTGTAGAAGGTCGAGAGGATGTCCTCGGAATCCATGCCGAGCGCATAGAGCAGGCTCGTCACCGGGATCTTACGGCGGCGGTCGATACGGGCGTAGACGATGTCCTTGGCGTCGAACTCGATGTCGAGCCAGGAGCCGCGATAGGGAATGATGCGGGCGGCGAAGAGCAGCTTGCCCGAGGAATGGGTCTTGCCCTTGTCGTGGTCGAAGAACACGCCCGGCGAGCGGTGCATCTGCGAGACGATGACGCGCTCGGTGCCGTTGACGATGAAGGTGCCGTTCGACGTCATGAGCGGGATGTCGCCCATGTAAACGTCCTGCTCCTTGATGTCCTTGACGGACTTCGCGCCCGTGTCGGCGTCCACATCGAACACGATGAGGCGCAGCGTCACCTTGAGCGGGGCGGCGAAGGTCATGCCGCGCTGGCGGCACTCGTCCACGTCGTACTTCGGCGGCTCGAACTCGTATTTCACGAACTCCAGCATGGCGCTGCCGGAGAAGTCGGTGATCGGGAACACCGACTTGAAGACGGCCTGCAGCCCCTCGTCGGAGCGTCCGCCCTTCGGCTCGTCGACCATCAGGAACTGGTCGTAGGACGACTTCTGAACCTCGATGAGGTTCGGCATCGTCGCCACTTCCCGGATCTTGCCGAAGAACTTGCGGAACCTTTTGCGGCCGGTGAAAGTCTGAGCCATGTCGCCTCTCGCTTGGGCCGCCAGGCGTCGGCGGCGGCCCTGGTTCCAGCGGCGGACGGTCCCTTGGGACACTCTCCCGCCGCAGACGCCTGACCGGACGGTCCACAATCGGATCTTTTTCAGACCCTGGACCGTCCGGTCAGACGCTGACACCTCACATTCGTCTCGACGCGATCCAACGAGATCCCGCCATGCTGTGCCGTCCCTGGTACGGCTCCCGCGCGGTCAGACCGGCAGGCAAGGAGCCTGCGCGGGCGACCCTGAGGCCGCCCGCGCAGAGTACAATCACTTCAGTTCGACCTTGGCGCCGACGGCCTCGAGCTGCTTCTTCAGCTTCTCGGCCTCGTCCTTGGCAACGCCTTCCTTGACCGGCTTCGGAGCACCCTCGACGAGGTCCTTGGCTTCCTTCAGGCCCAGGCCGGTGATGGCGCGGACTTCCTTGATCACCTCGATCTTCTTGTCGCCGGCGGAGGCGAGGATCACGGTGAACTCGGTCTGCTCCTCGACCGGAGCAGCGGCGGCACCACCGGCGCCCGGAGCCGCGGCAACGGCAACGGCGGCGGCGGCGGAAACGCCCCACTTCTCCTCGAGCATCTTGGCGAGCTCGGCGGCCTCGAGAACGGTGAGCGACGACAGCTCGTCGACGATTTTGGCAAGATCAGCCATTTCCAACTTCCTTTTGAACGGTTCGAACCGGTTTGAGTGAGAGAAGCCTCACGCGGCCTTGTCTCGGTCGGCATAAGCGGCGAACACGCGAGCCAGCTTGGCAGCGGGCGCGGTCGACAGCTGGGCCAGCTTGGTCGCGGGAGCCTGGATGAGGCCCACGAGCTTGGCACGCAGTTCGTCGAGCGACGGCATGGTGGCGAGCGCCTTCACACCGTCCGCGTTCAGTGCGGTCTTGCCCATCGCCCCGCCGAGGATCACGAACTTGTCGTGGGCCTTGGCGAAGTCGGACGCGACCTTCGGAGCCGCGACCGGATCCTGGCTGATGGCCAGGATGGTGGGGCCCTTCAGGAGCCCACCGATGGACGCGACGTCCGTGCCTTCGAGAGCGATCTTGGCGAGGCGGTTCTTGGTGACCTTCACGGACGCGCCCTGGGCCTTCATCTTGCGACGGAGGTCCTGCATCTGCGCGACGGTGAGGCCGGAATAGTGAGCGACGACGACGACGCCGGAGGTCTTGAAGACCTCGTTGAGCGTGCCGACCAGCTCCTTCTTTTCCGTGCGATCCACGTTTGCTCTCTCTGGTCGGGCCTTCCTTGCGGAACACCCGGGTTGCACCTGCCGATCATCGGCCGCCGGAAAACCGGCCTGCCGAACGATCGACGTTCGGCCCTGTCCCCTCGAGGAACACCGTGGGATGAAGCCATCCCTCGGCCGAGGTGCTTGAGTTCGAACCTTTCCCTCGGCGTTGCCGCCGGTGAAAATGTCTTCACCCGTCTCATGCTGGCTGGTGGATTAAGAGGGTTTCCCCTCGCCCGCAGTCTCGGACAGGACTTCCGGCTTCACATCGCCCGGCCCTCGGGCCGAAGCGACAATTCCACCGGTCTTGCCGCGCAAGTCTCCCCGCGCGGAAGATCTTTCAAAACTCGTGTCGGACTCCTGATCGAGGTCCCGGGCCCTGCCCTGCGACCTCTGCGACGACCGTGACCCGCTGATGCGAATCGCGATCCGTGGCCCAAACGCAATGAGGGCGTGGTTGCCCACACCCCAGCCGGCGTCGTCTAGCAAAGGCCGTTCCACTTGCCAAGTGGGCAATCCCACTTTTTTGTCGTGGCCCGCTCACGAAGCAGGGCTGCATCCCGGGGATGCGGCGGAGCGGGGCACACGCGCGGCGCGTGCCCCGTCCTCACGATCAGGCGTTCAGAACGCTCGAGGGATCGACCTTCACGCCCGGACCCATGGTCGAGGAGATGGCGATCTTCTGAACGTAGGTGCCCTTGGCGCCGGTCGGCTTGGCCTTCACGACGGCGTCGGCGAAGGCCTTGATGTTCTCCACCAGCTTGCCCTGGTCGAAGGAGACCTTGCCCACGGCCGAGTGGATGATGCCGGCCTTCTCGACGCGGAACTCCACGGCACCGCCCTTGGAGGCGGCGACGGCGCCCTTCACGTCCATGGTGACCGTGCCGACCTTCGGGTTCGGCATCAGGCCGCGCGGGCCGAGCACCTTACCGAGGCGGCCGACGAGGCCCATCATGTCCGGGGTGGCGATGCAGCGATCGAAGTCGATCTTGCCGCCCTGGACGATCTCCAGCAGGTCCTCGGCGCCGACGATGTCGGCACCGGCCGCCTTGGCCTCATCGGCCTTGGCGCCGCGGGCGAAGACGGCGACGCGCAGCGTGCGGCCCGAGCCGTTCGGCAGGTTGCAGACGCCGCGGACCATCTGGTCGGCGTGGCGCGGATCGACGCCGAGATTCATCGCGATCTCGATGGTCTCGTCGAACTTGGCCGTGGCGCGCTCCTTGACGAGCTTCACAGCCTCGTCGAGGGCGTAGGTCTTGGTGATGTCGAGACCCTCGAGGGCCTTGCGAAAACGCTTACCGCTCATGGCTTACCCCACCACCTCGATGCCCATGGACCGGGCCGAACCCTCGATCATCGACGAGGCCGATTCGACCGAGTCGCAGTTCATGTCGACCATCTTCACCTTGGCGATCTCGGCGATCTGGGCGCGCGTGATCTTGCCGACGAAGCCGCCCTTGCCGGGGGTCGTCGAGCCCTTGTCGAGCTTGGCGGCCTTCTTCACCCAGTAGGTGACCGGCGGCTGCTTCATCTCGAAGGTGAAGGAGCGGTCCTGGTAGGCGGTGATGACGACCGGAATCGGCATCCCCTTCTCCATCTGCTGGGTCTTCGCGTTGAAGGCCTTGCAGAATTCCATGATGTTCAGGCCGCGCTGACCGAGAGCGGGGCCGATCGGCGGGGCGGGATTGGCAGAGCCGGCAGGCACCTGCAACTTGATATATCCGACGACTTTCTTCGCCATGACATCCTCCTGACGCGCCCCGCGAGGGAGCGGTCGGTTGGGTTTCGTGGTCGGGTCCAGGGCGGATGGCGAACCGCCGCCCCTCGCCTCCCACGGGTGAAGGAGAAACGGTTGCCCGCCTCTCCGCCGGCGGCCCGGAGGCCACCGGTCGCCACCGGCCCAAGGCCGGCGGCACGATCAGGTCAGAGCTTGTCGACCTGACCGAATTCCAGTTCCACCGGCGTCGGCCGGCCGAAGATCGAGACGGCGACCTTGACGCGGGCGCGGCCGTCGTCGACCTCCTCGATGAAGCCCTCGAACGAGGCGAAGGGACCGTCGTTGACGCGCACCTTCTCGCCCACCTCGAAGGTGATCGTGGTCTTGGGGCGGTCGACGCCCTCCTGGACCTGCTGGGCGATGCGCATCGCCTCGGCTTCCGGGATCGGCATCGGCTTCTTGTCGGCGCCGAGGAAGCCGGTGACCTTCGGGGTGTTCTTGATCAGGTGATAGGCCTGATCGGTCATGTCCATCTTCACCAGCACGTAGCCGGGGAAGAACTTGCGCTCGGTGTCCACCTTGCGGCCGCGGCGCACCTCGGTGACGCGCTCCTTCGGCACGAGGATGTCCTCGAACAGCTCGGACAGGCCGCGCTGGGCCGCGCCCTCACGGATGGCCTCGGCCACCTTGTTCTCGAAGTTCGAATAGGCGTGAACGACGTACCACTGCTTCGCCACGGCGGCCTCCCCTCAGCTGCCGAAGGACAGGAGCGTCTGCACGCCCCAACGGATGATGGAGTCGGCGATGAAGAAGAAGATCGCCGAAACGACCATGAAGATCACCACCATCAGCGACGAGATGCCGACCTCCTTGCGGGTCGGCCAGGTGACCTTGTTGGCCTCCTGGCGTACCTGCTGCATGAACTCGACGGGATTTGGCTTGGCCATGGCGTGAATCCGGGCAGGGCCGACCACCGCTCCCGTCCGAATCGGACGAAAGCCGGCGCGACGGCCCAGGAAATGGAAAGCGCGTCCCGCCGGAAGTCCGTCACCGGGCCGGCAGGGAGTGGGGTCTGCTACCCGATACGAGCCGGGCCGTCAAGGAAGCCGGCGTCGCAGCCGGGGCAAAAGCAAAGGCCCGGCGCGATGCACCGGGCCTTCTGGAATTGGCAGGGGCAGCAGGGTTCGAACCCGCGACCTGCGGTTTTGGAGACCGCCGCTCTACCGGCTGAGCTATACCCCTTCAGGCCGTGCCGCGACGATATAGACCGCCGCGGCTCGCCGTTCAATCACTCACTCGATGATGGAGGCGACGACGCCGGCGCCGACGGTACGACCGCCCTCGCGGATGGCGAAGCGCAGCTTCTCCTCCATGGCGATCGGCACGATCAGGCTCACCGTCATGGCGATGTTGTCGCCCGGCATCACCATCTCCGTGCCCTCCGGCAGCGTCACGATGCCGGTCACGTCGGTGGTGCGGAAGTAGAACTGCGGACGATAGTTGGTGAAGAACGGCGTGTGGCGACCGCCCTCCTCCTTCGTCAGGATGTAGGCCTCGGCCTTGAACTTCGTGTGCGGCTTCACCGAGCCCGGCTTGCACAGCACCTGGCCGCGCTCGACGTCCTCACGCTTCGTGCCGCGCAGCAGCGCGCCGATGTTGTCGCCAGCCTGGCCCTGGTCGAGCAGCTTGCGGAACATCTCGACGCCCGTGACCGTGGTCTTCTGGGTGTCGCGGATGCCGACGATCTCGATTTCCTCGCCGACCTTCACGATGCCGCGCTCGACACGGCCGGTCACCACGGTGCCGCGGCCCGAGATCGAGAACACGTCCTCGACCGGCATCAGGAAGGGCTGGTCGATCGGGCGCTCCGGCTGCGGGATGTAGCTGTCCACCGACTCCATCAGCTTCAGGATGGCGTCGCGGCCGATCTCCGGCTGGCGATCCTCGAGGGCGCACAGGGCCGAACCCTTGGTGATCGGGATGTCGTCGCCCGGGAACTCGTACTTCGACAGCAGCTCGCGAACCTCGAGCTCGACGAGCTCGAGAAGCTCGGCGTCGTCGACCATGTCGACCTTGTTCATGAACACGACCAGCGCCGGAACGCCGACCTGGCGGGCGAGCAGGATGTGCTCGCGGGTCTGCGGCATCGGGCCGTCAGCGGCCGACACGACCAGGATCGCGCCGTCCATCTGGGCAGCGCCGGTGATCATGTTCTTCACGTAGTCGGCGTGGCCGGGGCAGTCGACGTGGGCGTAGTGGCGGTTCTTCGTCTCGTACTCGACGTGGGCCGTCGAGATCGTGATGCCGCGCGCCTTCTCTTCCGGAGCCTTGTCGATCTGGTCATAGGCCGTGAAGGTCGCGCCGCCGGTCTCGGCCAGAACCTTCGTGATCGCCGCCGTCAGCGACGTCTTGCCATGGTCGACGTGACCAATCGTGCCGATGTTGCAATGCGGCTTCGTGCGTTCGAACTTTTCCTTGGCCATCGGTCGTGGTCCTTCGGCTGCCAAAATACGGGCGACCCCGCGGTGCGCGGTCGGTTACGGGTTTTCGATCAATTCTGCAAGAGCCAGTTACGATAGTTCGCCGCCATTTGAGCGGCGAGGCGCTCGACCGGGCCGCCGGCGATCGCCGGCACGAGGAACGTCCCCACCAGGCCGCCGCCGCCGTCGATGAGGATCCGCATCTCCGGATAGACGACGAGCGTCTGGCCGCTGACCGCGTCCCGGAGCGTGATGTTGGCCACCAGCTGGTGATGCTGGCTGACCAGGATGCGCATGGCCTCGTTGGGCAGGTGCAGCGAGGTGACCGTGACATCAAGCCGCGCGGGCCTCTGGCCGAGCAGCGCCCGCCCGACCTGCTTCTCCATCTCACCGCGCAGAATCTCGACGGTCCGGCGCTGGTAGAAGGCCTGCGCCTCGGGGGAGTTGATGAGGGTGAAATAGTCGGGACCACCGGCCGGCGGCGCGACGGCCGTGGCTTCAGGCGTGCCGGCGCGCGCCGGCATGACGGCGCCCCGCCCCTGCGCAAAGGCCATCTCGAAGGCGGTGTTGCGGCCCGACACGCCGGGCGGCAGCGTCACGGTGATATCGGCGATCCGGTATGTGTTCAGTTCGGCAACCGACATGGTGCGCGAGGGCGCGTTGCAGGCGGCGAGCAGCAGGGCCGCGCAGACGATCAAAAAGCGACGAGGCAACATCAGTGAAACTCCCTAGACCCCGGCGCCTATAGCAACCCTGAAGTACGGGAGACAATCACCTGCGCGCCATTCGTGTGGGCGCATCGACAGATCATTGTGGAGGAGTTGGAGCGGGTAGCGGGAATCGAACCCGCGTATTCAGCTTGGAAGGCTCCATTAAGCCCTTGATCTGCCTCACCGGTGTTAGAAAACTCGGCTGCACACCCGCGCAAGGTGTTGGCGTTGTTGGGCTACGCCTGCAGCGAAATCCGGCCGAGATCATCGATCACGATGCGCCGCGGCTCGCGCGGC